>JBHLPI010000031.1:0-20060 GCA_048939595.1 Promethearchaeota archaeon
GGAATTGTCATCTCAATCCTTACCCAAGGGAGTTCCGCCGGTGCTACCGTGTTGATGGTTTGGCTAACTGGCTTTACTAGTGGCGCTATTGACAACATTCCTGTCACAGCGACATTAATACCCGTTGCTGATTCTTTAACGCGGTTCCAAATTGCGCAGGGAACTAATCCTGGCGGGGCTATTTGGGGGTCTCTTGTTGTTGGGGCTGTTCTAGGAGGTGCCTTAACTCCAATTGCTAGTGTAGCGAATGTTATGACAATGACAGTCGCGAATAAAGAGAATCGCCCGATTTCTTATGGGACATTTTTGCGGACTGGAGTGATTATGTTTATTTTGTTTCTATCGATTGGTACAGGTTATCTTCTCTTTCGCCTGTTCTTTCTGCCTATTCCTCTTCCACCCATGTATTCTCTCTAGAGGTAGACAGCTAGCTTAGTGGAAAAAGAACCAAAGGATTCCACCCATTCCCCCGAAGATTGCCCACACTATTGGTAGGGCAATAGCTTGAGCGAGGGCAACAAAGGTGAGAATCAACAGGAAGGGTCGGGAACCCATTATTGTGGTGATTAGATCAAGGATGTTTTCTGCCCATTTAAAGAGCGTGAACACGACCACGCCTATGATAATGAAGATGCCAATGAGGATATATTTGAGTGGGATTTGTTGAGTAATGATTTCTGGGATCACTGGTGCTAGGGCAATTACCGCTATTACTGCGATTAATCCTGCGGCAAGACCGATTAATGCGGCCCAGGGGAGTTTGTTGATGGGTGTCAAGAATAGCGCGATACCCATCCAGGCTAGGAGAAAGAGAGTCAGAGGATCTCCATAGATGTTCTGACCGGGAGTGAGGAGAATTGACGCAAACGAGGCAAAACACAGGATACCCATAGGGATACCGATGAGTCCGATAAGCCGTACGATTCCCCGCCGCCAATCAATTGTGGATTCAGGTTCAGATTTACCTTCTTCGTCAGCTTTTCCACTACTACCTGAGCGATAGACGTCACCCATGAGATTATCCAGGAACCAGCAGAATGCTGCTACCGCTCCTAAGCCTAGGAACAAGGGGGCCAAGTTTGCTAGAAGAATAGTCCAAGACATAATCGGGTGCCTCCAGTCTATGAGTCGTTTGTGAATTGAGCCTAAAAAGCATTTGCAGTCCAGGAATTGCGCAGCTAGTTTCCTCGATTTCTTAAAAAGATTAGAAACCTGCTTAGTTGATGATCACTGGAATAACTTTCATTTCTTTGGCATCAACAAGTCCCTTATCTGTGATCTTCAGGGCGGGAATCACAGGGAGAGCCATGAAGCTTAGGGTGAGAAAAGGATGCTCAAACGTGCATCCTAGGTCATGGGCAGCTTTGCGGACAGCTTGAAGTTTTTGTGCAACTTTCTGGACTGGTTCATCAGTGATGACTCCAGCAATGGGTAAAGGTAGGGTCGCTAGGATTTTTCGACCATGAACAGCTGCAATTCCTCCCATAGTTTGGGAGACTGTACTGACGGCCATCAAGGCATCCTCTGGAGTTGTTGCGACAGTGATGATGTTGTGGCTATCGTGTGCAATGCTGCTGGCAATAGCTCCTTCTTTCAAGCCAAACCCTCGTATGAATCCTACTCCGATGTTTCCGCCTTTCATGTAACGTTCTATGACTGCAATCGTTAAGATGTCTCTTTTCGGATCCGGTTGAACATAACCATCAGCAGCTTCAAGTGTATGTGTTTCAGATCCAGTAAGTAGGCTTCCTTCGTGGGCTGTAATCACATGGACGTTATGTTTCCCATCCTTAGCTGGTAACATGAAATTAAGAACCGTTGGGATACCACCAAAGCGAATAGTTGTTCGCATATCAGGGGGGTAGTCAAATTTCGGAAGTCTGATCTTCAGTTGTCCTTCCTGAGCGACGACCTTTCCTCGTAGGATCACCATATCTACGGTGATTTTGTTTAAGTCATCGATGAGAACAATATCAGCCATATTGCCAGGGGCTAAATGTCCTATTCGTGGGAGGTTGAAGAAACGAGCAGGATTGGAGGTCACAAGTTGAATAGCGACAAGGGGGTCGATGCCTGCATCAATGGCGCGTCGCAGGTTTCTATCAAGATGTCCCAGATCCGCTAGTTCCACGGGAGACAGATCGTCTGAACATATCGTGGCTCGGCGTAGATCACGCCCCTCCTTGTAGAGGGGAACGAGGATCTTGAGCATATTACGGGCAATTGATCCTTCTCTTGCCATAACAGTCATACCTAATCTGAGCCGGTCGATAGCTTCTTCTGCAGTTTCACATTCATGATCTGACATAATGCCTGCAGCGATGTAAGCGTTTAGTTTCTTGCCACTCAACCCTGGAGCGTGCCCATCGACGACCTTGCCTTGGCTCCGGGCAAATTGAATTTTTAGGTGTATGTCTTCGTCGTTGTTAAGGACAGCTGGAATGTTCATGACCTCCCCAAGGCCGATGACCAATGGGTCTTGGAGTAACCGGTCGACAGTGAAAGCATCTAGTTTAGCCCCCGATGTTTCAAGCTCGGGTGAGGCTGCAGGAACACAGCTGGGTACCTCCATGAGAATGCGGAGGGGGAGATTTCGGGCTTCTTCCATAAAAATTTCCATTCCCCGAATTCCAGTTACATTGGAAATTTCATGGGGATCGATTATAGCTGTTCCCGTTCCATGGGGAATTGCAGCACGGGCAAATTCAGTGAGTGTGAGCATAGTGCTTTCAACATGGATGTGGGATTCAATGAAGGCGGGTGCAGCATAACGACCTGACCCCTTGATGACTTTAGTCTTGCTTCCAATCAAATCTGAAACATCGCCAATACGGCAGATGGTGCCCTCTTTGATGGCAATCCCGCCTTCCAGGATTTCTCGGGAGATGACATCAATGGGTTGTACATCTTTGATTACAACATCTGCTTTGATTCGACCCATACTTGCGTCAATTAGCGTTCGCTGGCTCAACGGTTTTCACTCCTGCTCGAAGCCAATTCCCGTCACAAACGTGACGGTTCTATCTACCGCCCCATTCAGACATTAAAGTCTAGCGAAAGGACCTAGCCGACAGGTCTTACTGGGGCTCAAGCTTGAAATGTTGTAGAAGGGGAGGAAGCAAATCCAAGGCGTCTTCACTTTCTATAACAATGCTTGCAGCTTGGGCTACTTCCTCATGTGTTGGATTAAAAGCGATAGAAAAGCCAGCTACTTGAAACATAGAAATATCATTTCGTGAATCACCTATAGCGACACAATTAGGAAGGGCCATCTGTGCTTCCTGAGCAATGTTCTTCAGCACCTTGTCTTTGTTATCAAATGCAACATGAACTTCGACACCACAGATTCTGCCCTCTGCATCTGTGACTAATTTATTCGCTTTGCTGATATCTATTCCAAGTAGTTCCTTGGCTCTATCTGCAAATATGGAAAGTCCCGAACTGATAATCGCTGTGAATATCTTGTGTTCATGAAGTGTTTCGATTAACGGTTTTACGTTTGGGATAAATACCATTCCTTCATCAATTGCTTCTTGAATTCGTGTCAAAGGAACTCCGTGCCACAATTTAACATCCAGTTCTGCCCATTGGATGTAGCTTATTTCCCTTGCATAGTACTGATCTGCATTTGGTTTTGCAGCTTCAAATGTGCCAAGGAGACGATGGATCCAGCTCCAAGCACTCCAAATTCTGACTAAGGTTCCATCTAAATCAAACGCGACGATTCCATGGGGTGGCACAATGCTTCCTCAGGCGTCCTCATGTTTGATTGGTGAATTAAAGCTTTGGCACAATTGACTTACCTATCAAACCCATGGGAAGAAATAGTGCGGATAATAGATGGGGTAGAAAAGGAATAGGTAGAAGAGCAGGTAAATCAGGAGTACAAAAAATAGCAAGTACGATATCCGACGCCCTTGCTTCTGAAGTCTCTCTAAAGATGGTTCATTGGGTTTCTGCTTCCTTCGCCGACCTCGGAATTGCTCGAAAAGAGTAAAGAAGGGGAGCCCTAGGAAAATCAGGAGAAAGATGGTTTTGTATTTCAAAAGACCGTACCAAAACAGATGGGTAAAAAAGCCCACTGCAATATAAAGGAGCAACATGCCAACGGCAATGAGGGCAATCCCGAGCCGGGATGATCGTTGGGGTCCAATATAGACTGCGGTCGTTGTAATCCCAGCTGCTGCATCAGCCTGATAATCTGATGCAGTATGGATACAATGGGTCCCCGCATAGAAGACTCCTGCCCCCAGAACGAGTACAAATGGCAACTCAGGAACCACCCCAACGAATCCACCCAAGGAATAAAAAGCAAAAATTGCCCATGCTGTAATCACTGCCCATGAACCAAATGCTAAACCAATGATTAGCAAGTCAAAAAAGGGTCGGCTCTTTAGCCGAATTGGGGGAAACGAATAGAGAATCGCAAAAAGAAAAGTTATCGCCATTATTCCTACAAAAAAGGTTCCCACTCCAAATCCCAGAATCATTCCGAGTACTAATAAACCCACTGAGAGAAGAGCAGCCTGATTTCGGCTGATACGCCCTGCAGCAACTGGCAATCGTGCCTTTTTTGAATTAAGCTGGTCCGTATCGACATCTCCAATTTGATTCACGATAAAGGTAGCGGAATTGAAGATTATCACTGAACCAACAGCTAGCCCGAGTCTTATCCACATAATCGGATAATAAACTAAGATGTTTGGTGGAGGACTAAGTGGTGGGCCACCAAGGATTAGGAAGCTAATAATTAGCAGAAATAGGGATCCTAGCCACACAGAAATTCGTGTCAACCCCGCAAGCGTTTGCCACCATTGAAGGGGTTTCTTTGGATCAGGAGTTACTTCCGATTCGCTAGTTATGATGGCAGATGGTATTTGGTTCTTCATGTTTACCCAGGCTAATGCTAAAAAGCATCCTCCCAAAACAATCATAATCCAAGGATTCAGTGGTGGTAAAACAAACACCCACAACACATTCATCAACAAGGGATTAGTGTCTTGTAGCTCCAACCACGGGTGACCCATTTGAAAACCCGCAAGAGTTTGGCCCGCTGATGCCAAGCAGATGACTGCAGCAATCACGTAGATGAGGCTGTCATATCGATACCGCCAACCTCCAAGAAGTCCTCGTCGGATAAGAAGCATCCCGCTTAAAAATCCGAGAATTATCAAAATCAAGAATCCACTATGAAAGTAGAGCGCTTGCATCGCCTCACTTGGTAGAAGAAGCCCTAGAAGAAACTCGCATGTCATTCCGAAGAGAAGGACTCCCATGCCTGCCAGAAAATAGGCTGCAATTTTCCACCAAGAATCAGTCTTCATCATCTTTACTCAAAGTTCTGATACTGTATATAACTAACCAACCTACCCCGCAGGATAGGAGATCAGGTCCTGTTGTAGAATAGCAGGAACTTAAATAGAGCTTCTCATTCCCTTATCCCAGACACCGAATTTGGGTTGTTGGTTAACGATGAAAAGAGACGCAGAAGAGCTGTTGAAAGAACTGTGCCCCGATTTGAACATCACGAAAAGCATGAAAGAATGGATGCAACGGGCTGAACAAGCTGTCGCGAAAACAACGCAAACTCGCGATATTTACCCCGTAGTCGACCATACCCAAGGCGAAGGCCCATGGATCTATGACTTAAAGGGCAACCAATATCTCGATGTCACAGCTGGCGTAGCCGTGCGTGCCCTCGGTTTCCGAAACCCAATCGTGAAAGATTTCGAATATCGGATTCGCGATTATCTCCGTGAAGTTCCTGGCCACGACTTTGACCTTATCCCTCAGACTCTGCTTGCTGAAAGACTAGCAGGAATCACTCCAGGTGATCACGAAAAAGAGGTTTTCTTTACCACCAGTGGCGGTCGGGCAGTTGAATCTGCAGTAAAATCTGTAATGGATACCACACATCGGTTCCGTTTCATTGCCTTTCAACCCGCTTTTCATGGACGAACCGGTTATGCCCTAGCCTTGACCGCAAGCAAGCATGTCCACAAAAACTATTACCCTCAAGGACTCGATGTCATTCGTGGACCCTATCCGTACTGTTTCCGTTGCTCCTTTGGCCAAGAAGTCAAAAGCTGTAATCTCGAATGTGTCCAATACCTTCGAGATGCCATCATTTATGGTGGGACTGACATTGCAGCAATAGCAATCGAGCCAATTTGTGGTGAAGGCGGCATCATTCCAGCTCCCATCAAATGGTTTAAAGAAATTCGGAAGCTAGCAGATGAACTGGGAGCAAAACTCATCAGCGACGAAGTCCAAGCAGGTATGGGACGCACAGGAAAATGGTGGGGTGTAGAGCACGGAGGAATAATTCCAGATTATATCTGCACCGCCAAGGCTTTGGGCGGAGGTTTTCCATTCGGGGCTGCTATCGGACCCAAACCGATGTACACTGACTATAGCCGACACTCAGAAACCTTTGGGGCAGAACCCTATGTATCACTACTCTCCTTATCCGTTATTCGCACCATCGAAAGAGACGGACTTTTAGCCAATGCGACGAAACGTGGGAACCAACTCCTCAAAGGTCTTCGAGAAATCCAAGAAAAGAGTAATATCATCGGGGATGTCCGTGGACGCGGACTCATGTGTGCTGTAGAAATTGTAACTGATAAGAAATCTAACGCCATAGACTCGAACAAACGAGATGCTGTTCTCAATAACGCTGTGAATAAGCAACGCCTCTGGATTCTAGGCGCTGGTCGAAGCGGAATTCGCTTCCTTCCTCCACTTACCATCACACCCGATCAAATTGATATTGCCTTGGACCGATTCGGGAAAGCAGTAAAATCTGTCAGATAAACATCTCGATAAGGAGGTTCTCATACGGCACTTAAACCAGGTCGACTACTCTCTATCTGCATCATCTGCCTTGTCCTGGGAATTGTCATCTTCATTGTTGGTCCCTATCTCCCTGTTTTCTCCATAATTCCCCTAGGAATAGCAGCCTTCCTCTTCCTAATTGCGATTATAACTGTTCTACTCGCCCTTTGTGGCTACCAACGGGGCTATGCCCAGTCTCGCGGCCGTGAAGCTTTCTAACTCACCTTGGCTGGTTTTCCCTCCCCCTCCCGGATCCCTTCCCCCACCCTTTGTGTGGGGTTGGAGGTGGAGGCGTTGGAGGGTGAGGTAGGTGGTGAAGAGGGGGAGTGTAAGGTGATGATGGTGAGGGGGAGGCAATGTCATTTGAGCTCATAGTCGAAGATCGAGCCGAGAGATTCCTTGTGGGACGTGTTCCCGATATTTGATGCGTTGTAGGATTCCCGGGTGGGAGGCAAGCTAAGAACATTAAGAGGGCGGTAATGAAATGTTTCGCCGATCCTAACCGAATACGGTTAACGCACCGGGGAATCTTCAATTCACTTGCCTCTCTGTCCATGGGGTTAGAATGCTTGGTGCATAAAATACGTTCGGGTTTCTGTGTGGTTGTAGACTCTCAAGATAAAAAGAGGAGTAGTAGGGTGGAGGTCTTACCACCCCTACTCAATTCGTCCCACCGCTACTTGCGGTGAAATGGGAATATGCTTCAGAACGGTTGACCAGGAGGTTTAGCCGAGCTTGAAGACGCTCTGCAGCTTCATGAGGTGGCTCATGTCCCCTTGGGATTTGAGTTTACCTGACATGAATGCTGCGACAGCGTTGAGCTGACCGTTGGTGATGGCCATCCAGTCGTCTTTGCTGATAGTGATGACTAAGTCTGCTTTATCGGCTGGGCCTTCGCCCCAGTCGATTTTCTGGTCCTTGATGGTGATGTTGTATTTGTTGTCGCCTTGGATGTCCATTTCGATGACGCAGTTCCAGCCTGCTGCCGCACCAGGATCAAAAGTTCCGACCATGGCTTCTAAGCCTTCTTTTGGAGTGTCTACCAATAGAATTCACCTAAGAATATAGGAAGTTCTGCCAATGTTGAGGCAGTATTCTTTAAAAGCATAACTTACCGTCAAAAATTCATCATCACAGGTACAATTAGTCCCGTGTGATGGTATACTGGCAGTTATGGGCACCTTCGGCGATTGCCTCATCATGGGTAATATGGAGTGACTTATCATGAGCATGGATCAGATGGGTGATGAGGCTTTCATGATAGCGGCAAATCGTCCCAGGGTAAGTCGTTGAGATTCCATGATAAATGCAATTACCCACATAGATGTAGAAGCCCTTCGAGAAAGCTTGGTGTTTTGCAAAGCAGCCCTGCCCATTGATATGGTCACAAATGAATTGCACCATGTCAGCTAAGGTCTTTGGACGGGTTTTCGATTTTTCCCATTCGACAAAGAATCGTTCCACTTGCTGTGTTGCTGCCCGGTCTAAAAGTCCCACAACATGTTCGGGGCCTTCTTCGCTGATGAGCTGTTCAATAATAGTGGTTGCTAAATGCTGAAACTGGCGGGGTGGTATAAACAGCTGTAAGCCTTTATCGATTTGGAAGTAAGTGGCGGGTCGCCCCCGTCGAGTAGGTCCTTCGGTTTCGGTAGTTTCGACAACAACGCCAAGATTGACCAGACGCTGGATACTGTTTCGGACAGCTGTATAACTCAATCCGGTTTCTTTGGCAATACCATCGATGGTTACTTGTGGTTTGGTGACGATGGTTTCAACGATCCGTGAATCGATCTCATAACGGTCCATTTCGCGACCGATTGCTCGTTTAGACATGTTGACACCTATGCTCGCTAGCCTCAAGGGAAACTGACTAGAATATTGACAGCATTTTGGATAAGTCAGTCTCTAGATTTTCTACTTCTTGTCTTCTTACAATTAAATTATTCTATTTTGCAAGGGAAACCCTATCCAATTGGTTCAAGGCAATTGTTACCATTTCTTCAATGGGTAAAGTTGCTTCAGCTCGATGGACTTCCGCTAATTGTGCTCCGATGGTCGGTTGGTTTGGTACAGCGAAACAATCTCCAACATCTTGACTCGAGGATTCGTAAGTCCCGATACGTCGAGCCAGATCCATAGTCTCAGTTTTATCTGTCCCTATCAAAGGACGAAAGATGGGAAGAGTAACAGCAGAATCCAAAATGGTTAGATTCGCAAGAGTTTGGGAAGCCACTTGTCCCAAAGATTCACCGGTTACCAGGGCATTAGCACCTTCTTGGGCTGCAACCATTGCTCCAAGGCGATACATCATGCGTTTACAAAGAATACACGTGAGTTTAGGAAAATCAGGTAGTTGCAACTGGCGAAGAATCTCATAATAAGGAATAACCAGCAGCTCCGCTTTTTTAGCTGGAACCCACTTTGCCAATTGCTGTGCGCTATGAAGCGCACGAGTTCGCAGGACATCTTTCGAAGGACGATCTGAATTGAAATACAAGGGAATTACACGCGCGCCACGCTTCATCATCAGCCATTGGGCAACGGGGCTATCAATCCCACCCGAATGAAGGCCTAAAACTGTGCCTTGGGAACCATAGGGGAGCCCACCTGGTCCATCAATGACGGATGTAAAGATATAACTAAATTTCTCGCGAATCTCAAGATGAACTTCAATGTCGGGATTATCGAGGTCAACTGGCGCTGCAGGTGGATTCTTTCCTGTCACCTCGATGATGGCGGCCCCAACCCGGGCTGCAATCTCTTGGCTAGTGAAGGGATGACTTTTAACGCGCCGTACTCTGGCAGCAAAGCTTTGTCCCTCCGAGATGAGGCTTGGTGTCAGTGTTTTTACCTGTTTGATGATTAATTCAGGTTCTGACGGAATAGTCCACACTGGACTAGCGGAAATGACTCCAAAAACCTTAGCAGCAATTTGTGCAACAACAACTGCTTCCGAAGTGAGAATAAAAAACCGACCACGCTCACGAGTAATTTTTGAAAACTTTACGCCATGTCGTGTAAGCATGATGTCTAAATGGTTACGAAGCAGACTCTCAAGATGATGGCGAACACCCGGGCTTTTCAAACCGATTTCGCCATATCGAATAAGTACTCTATCGGGTTTAATAGGTGTTGACACAGAGCACCCACCAGCGATTATGTTCCATCTTCAAGGGGTACGGCGAGTTTTTTTATACTTTCTCTGTTTTCATTGCATCATGCCCTCTTCAGAAAATGTTGCCTGTTTCTATTGTTCAGAATATACACAAGTAGTAAAGGATTACCCCATCAATCAGGCATCTCATGAGGAAAGATCGTTTACTCCCCGATGTTCTATCCACTGGCAATATGAATGCAACAACTGTGGAAAACAAAGGCACTTCAATGGAATTGCATGGTGTCCAGCTTGTAAATCATTCACCTGTCTTGCCTGTGCTGAAGAACAAATGGTTCGTCATGAATTCCTAATCTATGATTACTACTACTCCATTCCCTGTGCCTCCTGTGGGAAAGCAAATCCTGCACTAGATTTTGCCGAATCCGATGGAACCCACCCCTACCAAATTGAAGACCTTCAACCAGACGAAAGCCTATTTATCTGGAAACCTAGCCCGACAGATGAAATCACATCACAAGAGTTTCCCAATCGCGCATGGGGGCGTCAAAGAGTTCTCACGCTTGGAGGATGCGGACACTGGAAACGGCTCGACTCGCTTGACGAAATCAATCCAATAACCCTCTGGGATAAGGCTGCCCCCTCTTGGGTATCCCATGTTGGGGAAGGTGGAGATTACCACCACAAATACATCATTTTGCCTGAAGTATATCGGCTGATTGATGCCCAAAAAGACGAGACAATTTTAGACGTTGCCTGTGGCGAAGGAAACGTAGCCCGTCATCTAGCCAAAACGGGAGCTAGGGTTACTGGGATAGACATTTCCAAATTGCTGGATTTTGCCATTAAAAGAGAAGAAAAAGAACAATTGGGCATTAAGTATGTAAGACTCAACGCCGAGCAGCTTACAGCTAAGTTTAGCGCAGATTCTTTTGACAAAATACTCTGCAATATGGCATTAATGGACATTGATGATTACAAAACCACACTCCAACAAATATCCCAGGTGTTAAAAGAAAACGGCATTTTTGTGTTGAGTATTGTCCATCCAGCATTCAGTTGGCCCGCATGCAACACAATCAGGGTCCCTGGAGATAGCCAAAGAAATGAAGACCGCATGAAAGTTGTCATCGATTACTTTGATGAAAGACCAATGCTCTATACCGATGACCCCCCCACGATACAGTTCACCAGACCAATAAGCGCATACCTCAATGAACTAATTAGAAATAATTTAGCACTCGTTGAGGTGAGTGAACCAAAAGCTTCTGAAGAAGTGATTCAACATTTCCCAAGAAAAGCTTACCTCGATGATCACCTTGTACCCGATTTTCTCATCCTGAAAACAATCAAGAAATCTATCTATAGTGTGAATACAACAAATTCGTTCCCCGTCCGTGACAGGTAAATCCATTTATTAGCCCAAAGGTGGTGTTGATTGGAAAAGACCTTCACTCTGCATAAGGTCTGACTCTCGAAGTGTGGTCAACAATGGAGTCGATTGAAACACAAATGGATCGTTTCTTTAAACCCAAGAGTGTCGCCATCATCGGGGCTTCTCGACGCCCAGGACGTATTGGACATATTGTTGTTGAACAAATGGTCGCAGCCAAATTTCCAGGGCGATTGTATCTTATCAATCCCAAGGCTGCCAAGGAGGGACATCATATCCTTGGCATCAAGACTTACGCTTCAATCAAAGACTGTGGAGGTCCCATTGAGCTTGCAGTCATCGTAATCCCTGCCAAATATGTTTCCCTAGCCATGAAAGAATGTGTTGAAGTCAAAATCCCTAATGTCATCATAGTATCCGGTGGTTTCCGAGAATCCGGTCCGGAAGGGATTGCACTTGAAAATGAAGTTTTGGAAATTGCCCAGAAGGGAAACATTCGCATCCTAGGTCCCAACTGTTTGGGAACCTTCAGTCCAAGCACCCATATCGACACACTCTTTCTCCCCGAAAGTACAACACCTCGACCGCAACTAGGTCGTATCTCCTTCCTCACACAATCTGGCTCCGTCGGTGGATCAGTGATGAGCTTCGCTTATAATGAAAAAATCGGATTTAGCAAATTCGCAAGTTTTGGAAACGCTATCGATGTCGACGAAGGTGATCTCATCGATTATCTTGAAGACGATGAAGACACCCAAGTCACAGGGCTCTACCTCGAATCCATCAATCGTGGACGAAAATTCATCGATATTTGCAGAAGGGCTTGCAAGGTCAAACCCTTCATCGTAATTAAAGCAGGACGAAGTGAAGCTGGGACTCGTGCAGTTTCTAGCCATACTGGATCACTTGCTGGGACCGATCGCATTTATGATGCAGCCTTTGAAGCCGCAGGCATTATTCGCGTTAAAACGATTGGGGAATTCTTCGATGTTGCCCGTGCTCTTGCACATCAACCACCTGCGAAAGGTAGGCGTATAGGAGTAATCACGAGTGGTGGTGGTTTTGGCGTGATGACACTAGACGCTCTTGCTGATTACGATCTTGACGCCCCAGAATTGTCTGAGACTTTGCAAAAACGGCTCCATACGAAGCTCCCGTATTTCTATTCAGTTAAGAACCCTGTTGATCTCACAGGTTCAGCGACAGCTGAACAATTTGCTTTCTCAATGAATACCCTACTCGACAGCGATGAAGTTGATGGTATCATCGTAATTCCTCTCTTCATGACTCCTTTATTAGACGCAGAACAGGTCAGTCAAGCAATTGTAGAAGCCTCTGAGCAACGCAAAAAACCCATTGTTGTAGTCTCTGTCCCCTCAACCAAAGAAATTCGAGAACGGATGTTCAAACTCCGGTTGGCAGGTGTTCCATCTTATCACCTACCAATTCGAGGCGCAAGGGGAATAGCAGCCTTAGTGGAATATGGAGAAATCCTTAACCGCCCAGATGATTAGCACCATTCAGCTAGAGCGAAATCTAGTCAATTCATTTAAATCAGTTATTATCAGGTCCGGGGGTGGATCGAAATTAACAGGAATTTCTTGGTTTGGACGGTTAATTAAGACTGTTAACATTCCCACCTGATTTCCGCCGATAATGTCACTGCTTGAATCCCCAATCATCACTGCCTCTTCTGGTTGAATACCAAGCTGAGTTAAGCAACGGAAAAAGCCATCAGGCGCAGGTTTAGCAATTTCTTGCTCCACGGTCCCTAACATTACAAGGACATCAAAGAGATGTTCTAAGTGAAATGATTTCACTTCCAACCAAGCAATATCAGGAGGGGTGTTTGTTAACAGCGCTAGCTTGAATCTTTTACTCAATGTCTCCAAGGCAATAACGTCCTCGAAGAGGCGAATTTCACCACTTTGTATCATTGTTTCCCGCTTCTGATAATCAACTTCATCAAACCGTTGAATAAATGTCGGGTAATCGGTAACTCCCCAGCTGCGAATGACTTTTTCAAACTCTCCACCTGAATGCCAAACTTCTAGTCGGTTCTTTGCGGGTGGAAGGTCGATGTTCAACTCGCTCAATGTCTGAACGAGTAACTCATCAAAAAACTCCCAGATGTTAGGAATATTCACCAAAGTGCCATCCAAATCGAATACCATTGCCTTAACAGCTCCAAAAGACATAATAGCTAACCACCACCTATTTTCATAACATTAGTCAAGGCACTACATAGGGTGGCTATCAAAACTCTTTTGGTCTCAGGACATGAATAGAAATCTAGTTGGAGGTCAGTGTATGCGAATAAACGTAGATGGGCAGAGAGTCGAAATGCTAGCCGTTGATATGGAAGACCACGTGGTGACTATGATTGACCAACGGTGGTTACCATTCAAATTTGAACTCAAACGTCTAAGTTCTTGGCAGGATACTGTAAAAGCGATAAAAGATCTTGTTACTCGCGGAGCGGGTTCCGTGGGGGTAGCAGGCGCTTTCGCTATGGCTCAAGCTGCCCACGAAATCGACACCAATCTAGTCCTTGAATTTAACCATCTCCTAAATGAAGCTGCTGAGATCATTAGAAAGGCTCGCCCTACTGCAGTAAATCTCTCCGCTGCTGTAGAGTTTTGCCTCCAAGTAGCTGAGGCAGAGGCAACCGTGGGCGAGAAACAAGCTCGAATAACCCAGGCTGCACGTCAAATACTCGATTCTGATATGCAAGCCTCTCGTGCAATGGGTAAGGCTGGCATCACACTTTTACAACCCCAGAGTCGAATCCTTACACATTGCAATACAGGGGGGCTTGGACTGCAGGATTTCGGATCTGCGCTCAGTGTTATTCGGTTTGCTCATGAAGCTGGACTGTTGTCACTTGTATATGTGTCCGAAACACGTCCTTGGCTCCAAGGGAGCCGATTAACTACTTGGGAACTCCAACAGGAAGACATTCCGCACCAACTGATTGTTGATAGTGCCTGTGGGTATTTGTTCAGCCAGGGTTTGGTAAACTCCGTTATTGTGGGAGCTGATCGTATAGCCGCTAATGGAGATGTAGCGAATAAAATTGGCACCTACGAAAAAGCCCTCTTAGCCCATGTTCATGATGTACCTTTCTATGTTGCTGCACCCATCGCTACTTTTGATTTAGACACACCGAATGGTGAAGCTATTGAAATCGAAGAGCGTCCAGGAAAAGAAGTGCGAACTGTCATAGGGCGGCTCCCAACTGGAGGAATCGGACCTGTACAAGTTGCTCCCGATCAAACAGATGCGCTTAATCCCGTTTTCGATATTACACCAGCAGAATATGTGACAGGATTTATCACTGAAAAAGGTGTGTTAACGAAGATTAAACCTAAGCAAATTAAGAAACTCATCGCGAAAGCCGGTTATTCCTCATTAGAGAAAGGCATTTAGGGAATATCCAACGAGAGGGCAAAGATTTGGAGGTTTTATCCCATGTCTGATCCCATGACACGCTTGACTCAAGCTAGTATGGATTTGAAGAAATTCACAAGTGCCTTCAACTACTGGACTTTCCTTGTGATTGTCTTTTTTGGCGTCTTTCTCTTTGGTGCCGGATTATTCCCAACAGTATTCCAAGAACCATTCTTAGCAATCATTGCTGGACTTACGCTGTTCTTTATCATAGTCGCCTTTCTAGCGGTCTTCTTTGTCAAAGACACACAGAAAGCCATCATGCTCACCTTAATCCGAGCAGTCATTGGTGCTGTATTGCCATTAGCCTTGATCTTCGCCGCCATTGGACCTTTTGGACTTTATTTGAAGCTTCTCGGTGCGGCTTTGTTCATCATCGGATTAATTTTCGTATACTTCCTTCTGCGGCCTCTTCTGACTATGAATGCAATAACGAAAGAACTGATGAAGGGTTCAAATGCCTAGTGAATGACTTCAGAAACTCCTAAATGGTAGGATTACGTCCTACTCAGTGAGCATGCGGACGTCAACGATGACGAACATGCACCTAACCAGAGCCACTCATCATGGCGAATGACGGAACTGATCTGCTCGGAGGTTAGCGTCCGCAGCTCGCAATTTCCGATACGGATTCGCTATTGAGGTATACTATAGTAAGATTGCTATGTGTGAACGGTGGTAATTTTTGGAGTGAAACAGGATACAAGGTACACGTGCAATTAAAGAAAGGCTTACTTAGCTGCGGAAAATGTGCTAGTAATGATGTGAAAAAACTCTGACTCAAACCTCTCCTTTTTTATGCATCTTATCCATCTCTCATTATGACACTCGAGTACAAATACGTTGATTGGAACCAAGTCTACGAGCTGTGTTTACAGCTTTATCAGCAGGTTCGGAAGGCAGGCTTTTCACCAGATCTTGTTGTAGGTGTAGCTAGGGGTGGGTGGGTTCCCGCCCGAATTATTGCTGATTTTTTCATCACACAACAAACAGCGAATGTTAAGGTTGAGTTCTATCAGGATCTATTCGAAACTGAAGAACATGCCTCCATTACTCAACCTGTGAGTGGTGAACCCCGCTGGAAGAATGTCCTCGTTGTAGATGACATTGCTGACTCGGGGGAGAGTTTGAAAATCACAGTTGAACACATAGAACGTCACAAGGTTTCTCGATTACAGACTGCTTGTTTGCATGTTAAACCTTGGACTGATCCAGTACCCAACTTTTATGTTAAAAAAACGGATGTCTGGGTAATTTACCCCTGGGAAGTAAAAGAATTCACCTTTTCGTTTGCTGCGCAGTTGCACTCAAAGAATGTTGAATACTCGGAAATCGAATCAGAGTTACTTAAAATCGGGCTTCCTACACAGCCGGCAAAAGATTTCCTAAAGGAATGGAAGACGTTCAAAGAGATGTAGACTGTTTTACAGACTGCATTGCAAATCGTGACATTTGTTTAATCGAAAGTAACTCAAGATTAGCTTCATAAGCATTGGTCAGATTCTCAACGACCTCTAATGGTAATCCCTGACTATGCAAGGTTCTTCGAAAAACACGTATCCCATTATTAGCAAGGCGTTTACCTTGTCGTAAAGCTATCCAAGCTCGGATGGCTACTCTGATTCCATAGTACATCGTAGCAACGATTTCTCTAGCGTTCATACCATTAAACTCCGTACAAGGATCTTCACACGAATGGTCTGAGGAATGAGAGAGAAAGTATCTGGTCTCCAAAATCCGACCAGATGACTTCTCACTCCATTCGGTCTCGTTCTAGCTGCTCTCCTTTTTTGCCCGTTTGTTCTGAAGGGCACGTTCGATTCGAATATCCAAATCTTGAGATTTCCGTTCTGTGCTGATTCCTTCAGTCATTAGTTCCTTTATGTCCAAGACATTCATGTATTTCCGAGTCATTTCAAGAACTAACTCATCCGGTAGGCCTTTTTTCTTGAGTCCCTGATAGAGAGAACCAATGGCTTCTGCAATACCTTCGGCAACTTCAGGGGAATAGATCGCTTGGACGAGTTGACTGATGAGGGCAGGAACGGTTTCCTGAACTGCTTCAAGAATATCACGAACCTCTTCGACATCGGTTGATTTTGGGTCTTTGTCGCTCATGGTTGTTGACACCAACTTATACTTGTGTGGTCAGAGGACATATACTATTTGTGAAAAAGTGACCAGATAACAGGTCACAAACTCTACTTTTAGTCTTAAATGAGATCCTCTGAGAGTGTATAATATGTCGCCTTTTTGTCTCGATGGGATTCTTGGATAAGTCCTATTTCTTGAAGTTGCTGCACCCGTTCACGGACAATACGACGCGACGCAGTGCCCCGTCCCCGTCGAACGGCAATGGTAAGTTGACTGATATTTTTGGCTTCACCCGGTTCTAAAGCATCTACAATAAGACGGCTAATTTCATCTTTGGCAAGGCTAGGGAATCGTTTTTGGAGCCGTTGGCGTCCAGAAAATCGTCCCATCATCTCAAAGAGGTTGCCATAAAAATCCATTCCGTCACGAATGAGCCGGGTGGATTGTTGAAATTCCCCCATCTCTGGTTCAAGACGGGCTAACACCCGTTCAATCCGAGCCAACCGGGTCGAAATATCTTCCAGTTTCGCTTGCAGATCGGTGTTATCTGGGGCTTTCACCGAATCTGATTTCCTGTCTTTGTCCTCCGGGTTTGTCGGTTCAGTCATCGGCTCCAGCCTAAACCTCATTGGTAATTGAAGCCTTTATACATACTTATTCGCGAATTCGAGAGCTCAACACATTCAAGCCTAAAGTGCTTGATGCGAAGGTATCTGACGATAAGCTTTATAGAGCGGGTAGATACCTAGCAGTATGGCAATCGATTTTGAATTCGTTTGGTGGGAGCGCCTTTACGAACTCTGTTTTAGGCTGTATGAGCAGATTATAGAATCAAAATATCAACCTGATGTGATAGTAGGTGTCGCACGTGGAGGATGGATCCCCGCCCGAATCCTTTCTGATCTCTTTTTCACCCGGGACACAGCCAATGTCAAAGTCGATTTATATCGTGGCATTTATGCTCGCGATCAGGAACCTCAGATAAGTCAAAAAATCCCCCGGGACATGAAATGGGAGACCCCCCTTCTTGTTGATGATATCTCAGATACCGGAGACAGCCTTATCATTGCTAGGGAACACTTAGAACAACGTGGTTATAAAGACCCCCGAACTGCAACCATGCACATGAAACCTTGGACAAAACACGTACCTGATTACTATGTCGTGA
Source organism: Promethearchaeota archaeon (assembly GCA_048939595.1). Classification (GTDB taxonomy): domain Archaea; phylum Asgardarchaeota; class Hermodarchaeia; order Hermodarchaeales; family Hermodarchaeaceae; genus Hermodarchaeum. The sequence goes on from JBHLPI010000031.1 coordinate 18,058, forward strand.
AAACCGAAGCTTGGGTCGTTTATCCCTGGGAACTTAAGGAATTCACCTTCAACCTTTCCTCTCAACTCGCAAAGAAAGGGAAATCTCGTCATGAGATTGCTGGGCACCTCTTCGAAGTGGGAGTCCCTATCCATTATGCGAAAATGTTTCTCGACCAATGGGTACAGCTTCACTCATCCAGCCTCAAGGAAGGCAAGACGAAAGCCAAAACGAAGAAATCCAAATCAAAAAAGACTTAGACTCTATGTTGGCTTTGGTTTGTCAACGTGTTTGAGCTTATACTCCTTCTGGCCTAAGCCAAGTTCGGAAGCATAATCTAATTGAACCAGATGACACTGGGTTGGCGTTCTCTCTCCTGTATGCGGATCAGGCCACGGTGTCGCCACAGCTAGTTTATCCTCACCAGGTGCAATGTCTCCACACGCAGAACTAGCGATAGGTAAAGCTTCATTCAACTTGTCCATGCTTGCGGCGTCAACTGCCACAGGATCTCGGGACGCAAAGATACCTAAATCTGGTACTAGAGCTTGCGGACCAGCTGGCATACAATCGCACCATTCACTGATATCCAATGCGACATTAAAGTAATAGAATCGGTCACGACCAATACCATCCACGACTCCCCAAGCATTTTCTATCATTCGCTCGGTTGCCGCAGGAGGGTTCTCACCCCACTTTGCAGTGATGGCTTTCGATTCAGCTTGTCGGCACGCAGAAACACAGTGAATACAGTGAATACAGCGATCCAAGTCAATTTTCACTTTCGGATCAACTGTGATACATCGAGTCGGACACACACGCACACATTTACTACACTCAGGACCCTTACAATCATCCGCGTTAACCACAGGGTTTTGTGGACCATGCATCATTGTCTTGCTGTATTTGCCTACACACCCAATCCCCAGATTCTTCAATGTTCCACCCATGCCAGTCCCGCCATGACCTTTGAAGTGAGTCATGACCACAACGACATCGGCATCGCGCAGCGCCATAGCGACTTCGACTTGATTCAGATGCTTTCCTTTAATGGGAACTGTAAACGTGTCTGTTCCCCAATATCCATCCATTAACACAATAGGAGCACCCATGGTCCCAATTGTATATCCATTCGCCGCAGCCATCTTAAAATACTCAGCCGCCGTGGTTCGCCCACCATATAACCCGACACCATACCCTAATCCCGCGGATTCCGCTAGAATCGGCCACCCTTTTTGAGCCTTTACGAGGTCAACGGCTTTTCGGAGAAGTGCTGGGCGCATGTACATGAGGTTACCATAGGCGCCAAAATGCGTCTTAATGATAACACGATCATCTTCCTTGATTGCTTTGTTTAGCCCAAGCTTATCCCACAAGACCTCAAGCTTATCAAGCATTGAATAGCGTGGATATACGGACCGATCCACATACAACACGTCAGATTTTGCCATCGACAACCAACCTTCAGAAGATTCAGTATCGGCGTGGTTCCTCATTGTACAGGCTTCCCTTATCCCCTTTACCCTTTTTCAGATGGTAGGTAACATTTCCCTGCTATGAAGGAAAGGAAAGGCCTTTGCTGGCTTAGGCGAGGGTTTTCCCGGCTTGCCTGTTGGGCCCTCTGAAGAAAAAGTCCAGCAAATACTCAGCCGATTCTATTATCTTGAAAATCTTATCTTGTGCACCCATACTCCTCCCTATGGAACCACTGTCGACATGACCTGGAGTGGTAACCACATTGGATATCAGAGTCTTGGGGATTTCATCGATGAAGCCTCACCTCTTGCTGTGTATAGCGGGCATGTCCATGAAGCTGAAGGGAAACGAGATCAGCTAGGTCGTACAAATCTTCTGGTTGTGAAATCCTAGGGATTCATCATCGACATCTGACGAAATGGGCTTCGTTACACTAATGGAACCAGTTTTCTTTCCACTTGAGCAATGTCTATATTTTTATACTCCTTTGCTTCTACACATTTCAAGCTCTTTGGACCATACCAGAAATAAGTCGGCTCAAATAAGTG
>JBHLPI010000109.1:0-6244 GCA_048939595.1 Promethearchaeota archaeon
CCTGAGGGAGGTGAGTATCCGTTCTTCCTCATTCAGTAAGTCCAGACACAACAACCCCAGATTAGTCGAGTGACTCCGATTCTGTCGAATTAGATTTCTAGCTCTCGTAGAACTTCACGTATTTTTCGTAAGGCGTTATTTACTTCCCGTATAAAGAAACGTGTGTTTCGAGGTACTAGCGCCGCTAAGACTACAGGTCGGTTATCCTCTAATAAAGTGGATTTACATACTAATGTTCCATTCTCACACCGAATAGTGATATCGCGAATCATACCAAGTTTTAGCTCGTCTCTTGCTCGGTCTGCAGTATTGAAAACAAAGCTTCCCATTGCCGCTGCAACTTTCTCGTCGACTCCCCGGCTCACAGCTGAGGCGATGACAAACCCTTCATCCGTTGCGACAATACTAGCTTTTACTCTTCCAGATTTATTTAGCTCCTCTAAAATTTCATTTAACGAATCCAATGTTGAGGACATACCAGTTCCTCCGATATCCAAATAGTTCTCCGCTGTAATACTTCTTAAATGGTATAACAGTTTAAAAATCCCGCTTGCCTAACATTTTCTATGGTAAAAACAAAAAGAATTCCAATACGTAAACTTTTAGCGAACCTGTCTACCCAATGGCTTCAGGAATTCAAGGTGTTGTAGGATGAGTCTTGCCCTTCACCAACTCTGGATGCTCATAACGACAGTAATCCTTACACTTAGCTCTGTTTTCATCCTAATTATGCGAAACCGGATACCCGGAGTTTTCAAATATAATGCTTCCTTCCTCTCGCTCTTTGGCATTGAAACCGGTCAAGCTTCTTGGGTTCAGTATCTCTTCAGTTGGATAATTAGCACCTGCATGGCAACAGTTGTTTTGACTCTTGTCGTGAATATCAATGAATACCTCGTCGTTCTTTTGGGACTTGGGAGGATTACTCTTGATCCAGTAATCATTTCATTAGCCATAGCAGGGATTGTACTATCTATATTGTTAATTGCTGTAACTATGCTCCCAATTCTAACTATGCCCCTTGCAACCCCTTTTGCCTTCGGAATTCTTCTTCTTGTCCACCAATATGGGATCCCTATCAATACTTTTTCCTATCTACCGAGTCTTCTCAGTGTTTTCATGTACTTTGGGGCGATTGCTATTGGCTTTGTAGGCGCGTTTCTCTCGCTTTACTTACTATTTCGAAAGTATGTTCTTAGCCCGCTTCTAATGAGATATCGTTCTCCGAAAGAAAGTTCACAACCCACTCAATAAGTGGTAATATCCTCTTAGAGCAGATAAAAAAAGAGGACAATCCCCCGCAACACACTCGCCGGTGAGATTGTCCCAGTCCGTAATTTCTTAGTTAATAACCGTTACTGGATTAACTAAAAGTCGTAAGCCATCAAGGTCTTACGCTTATTGGCTTTAGCCCGATGGGTCGCCTTTGTGATGAGTGCTTCGACGGCATCATCGATCGCTTTGTAGGCGTCACCCGAAACGTTGAAACCCATCTTATGGGCCTTGGCAGCGATTGCTTTTTTGACGATTTTATCAACAGCCAATTTTGTTTCCTCCAACTTCAAGAAACGGCTTCTCCTTTACTCAAAGAATAAGAAGAAACGCCGCTAAAATGAGGTTTGGCGCCTTTTCCTTTAAAAAGGTTTGGGTCGCCTTGCTTTTCCTTATAAACTATATAAATCGGGCTTTTTTCAAAAAATAAGACCTCTTAGAATTGAAATTCCAATCCCTGTTCCTCAAGTGCTTTTGCAAGAATCCGTTGACGCTCTTCAAAATTACGAATCGCCTCCCCGAGCATTGGGAGTAAATCACGGTCTTCTCCCCTAAAGCTTTGATTCAAGTTCTCAAAAGCCGGAATCAAATCTGCTCCGAGCTGTTGAGTACCCACTGCCGCCATTAGGATCTCCTTGCGATCTTTGGGTGTCTTAGCGGTTTCACTTTTCGCAAGGAACCAGTAGAACACACTCTTAATCAGCTTAAAGGCCCAGAGAATACCAAAGAACTGCCACATCTGGGCTATTGGTCCTTTTGGCATCTCTAGAAGCTGTTGAATTATATGCCCTGCCTCTTTTCGCGCTTCTGCAAATTGTGTTGTTGCTTTTTCGAACTCCCCTTGTTTGGCAAGTTGACTGCCTAGATTCATTAATTCGAAATAACGTTTGGGAAGGGCATGAATCTTTTCAAAAATTAGTGGCTCTTCTTTATTACATTCGTTTTTGTTGATCGGTTCTTTTTCCGGCACGTCGCACATATCCCCCTTCTATTGCTAACTCCTTGAGGATGGAAAAATCGTTCTTTGACAAGCGTAAAAGTTGAGCTGCTTCATCATCTGGAATGGATTCTGAATAGGCAAGGAGATTTGCTACCTCATCAAGACGGTTTCGAATGGTTAGAAATGCCGTTTCTGCAATGTTCCGAAGCTCTGCTCCACTTTCACCAAGAACCTTTTCAGCATGAGCGACGTTTTCCGTAATTTTCAATGGTTTGACTTCAAATCCAACTGGTAATACAATGTGCTCTTCGACCAACAAGCAGATGTAGCGAATTCCCATTTTGGCTGAATCGGCAAAAGTTTCTTCATATGCTCGGTTGGGGAGGCTTAGAATAAAGGACATGTTAGCTGGACGATCCTGTAAGACTTGGAGCGCCGCTCCTGCATCGTCAAAATACATAACGGGAATTCGTCGGCGGCGTAGCGTTTGGAGTGCACGAATGATGGCCTGGTTTCGTGATTTGCGGCCAACAGCTAATATCGGAAGACCACGAAGCAGTCCATATAACAGAATATCTAATCCTTGTCCAAAACGCCGCCAGAGACGGATAATCGCTGGTCGAAGTTCAATATCTTGAGGTTTTTCAAAGGTGGGTAAATAATCCTGAACAACCTCTCGAGCAACGGGAATGAATTCTCGAAATGGCGCAATCTCTCCCGTCCAGCGCCGAAGTTCCTTTTGGTAACGATCCAAAAACAGTGCGTTTAGTGTTTTCAAAACTGCCATAATTGAGACGTCATCATCCTCTCGATCCGCAAGGGCAACACTAAGGACTGGGTCGGCAAGGTCCCAAACAAACTGGAAATTACCTGTTTCTATGGTTGTGACATCATCTGCTAAAAGGTCCTGTCCAAACATTCGTAATGCTGATAAGAATCCTGAAACGAGTTCAGGGCTCACATTCACTTCCATGGACCCAAAACTGATTGAGGTCAAAACGAGTCCGCTTTTGTGAAAATGATACAAATGGTGTATCATAGCAAGCCCGTCCTGATGTTCGCAAGTTCGTATAAATGGGTTTTGACTCGGTTTTAAAAACTGCTAAACTTCTAATGAAGACTGTAAAACATAAAATGAGTTGCTTGGTCAGGGCCTTCCTCTTTTGATTATGAGGTGCGACGACGCCACCACCGTCGGAATAATATGAGGATAACTATGACCCCAATCACAATCGCAACCGCAATTACAATGTAGAATGGTAAAGGGCTCGGTGGGGGAAGTAGTGAGATGGTTGTATTCAGAACTTGATAATAATAGGTAAGAGCAGTATCTAAGGAATTAGTTGTGATAATCGTGGTTTCATTTGCTTGGTAGTATGCCCCCATATCTTGGTCGATGATAAAAGTGGTTTCAATTAATTGGTCTGGAGATAAGCTACGATTGAAGAGTTGATAGCATAACTGCTCACTTCCATCTAATGAAAAGGTTGAATGGGTGATTGTGTGCCAACGACTTGAGCCAATCTGGACATTCGAGCCTGTTGTGATTAAGCCTAAAGTGCCATCGTCTAAGAAAAATCCTGGAAGCCCAAGTGTTGTTGGATATTCCACTAATCCAGAGTTCACACCAGTGGGTGCGGGGGTCGGTACCGATCCATTTAGAATAACTGTTGTCTCCCAGCTGCTATTGAATACTGTGACAACGTTATTGAAGATGTTTACCGTAAAATTGTAGAAGGCTCGGATATCACAACATGTGGGGGTTAGGTGTGAGACACGGATTGACAAATTGACGTGTTGATGCCAATTCATCGTATAGTTACTATCTAGCAAAGATAGAGCTGTCCAATAATTGATATCTGCGGCTGATTGATTGTGTAAAACATTGATGAAGCCATAATCATACTGCGTTTGGTCACCAACCGAAGGAGTGTATGCTGAGAGAGGAGAAGAGGTAAAGATTAGGGGATTAAACACAAAGACTAGTATAGTAATCATGATGAAAGTTCGCCATTGCTCTCGGGTCCTTGTCATACAAAATCCTCATACATCGTTTGAGTAGATACTCTTTAAATTCCTTTAATTCTCTGACTCTCAATGCTTTTCTAGTTTGTCTGTTGTATACTTTGAAATATAGGAGAAGATAATTTCAGCGGGATTCTCCATTTCTTGCATTAGTCTCTGCGCACGGCTAATATGCCTTTCCTGATATTCTTTAATATTACTAAGAATTTCTAATGCTTTCCGAGCCACTTCGTCGGGATTCAGAATTCGGTACAATAGTTTCTTTTTCGCAAGGAATTTATCAGTCACCAAATGATCGCCAGGGAAACATGAGATGACAGGAATTCCAAGGAGACTTGCTTCTTGGTTCATAGTTCCACCAGCCCCCACAAGGAGTTGAGCCGATGAGAGTAGGCTAATGGCATCCACAACCCTATCAGGGATTATAACAGAATCCCCGAATTGCTCTCGGTTTACTTTCCGCTGTTCAGAGTATCGACATAATACAACCAGCTTTAGGTTCGGATGCTCTCTGATAATTGCAGTAATTACTGGGTTTGTAACTAGTTCTCGTTCATTCGAACGCCCTCGTAAATAGGAGGCTTGAGTTTCTTCTGGGCGAATTAGCACGTACTTGGAGTTCGGAGACAATCCAAGTTCGGAAAATACCTTTGGATTAGGTGTGAAATCCTGTAACCAAGCAACAGGATCCAGTCCATGGTAAGAAATAATTCGACGGGGGGAGACTTCTAACGCTGACCACAGTTTCTCCATAATCCAGGGGGTAAATAATGATATGGCATATGGAATGGTCAATTGTGCAACGAATCGCGAATGGGGTGAATCGTTTGCTGTGAAATACGGGATTCCAAGTCCATAAGCGACTCTTGCGCCTTCAGGAGATGCAAAGCTAAAGGCTACGTCGGCTTTCATTTTATTGACATATTTAGCGAGAGCTGCCGTTCTTTCCGCACTGGCAACGAGCTTATTAAGCCGATGTTTGCCTCCATGTTTCCCAACCACCTTGGCTGATAAACCTAACAGGTCGAGTTTTCCTGTGACCTCTGGGTAATCACGTGTCGTGTAAAAAACATCAAATCCTTGAGCCACAAATCGTTCACCGACTTTACTACAAAACAGCGCTTGTTTTGGTGTTAATGGATCAAACCAAATTCGTGTCACAGGAGTTCCCTTCATAAGAGGCTTTTTTCTCTTATGCAGACCTCCGCTCTTCTTTTATTTGATGTTTACGACTAACACTATACCTATTTGTAGGATGGATAACAAACACCCGCTTACAAGGGAGGATAACCATGAACGAAGAAGAGGAACTTCGCCAGGTGGTCGAAGCACATCTTGAAAATGCTGAAGAATATATTCAGCAAGGCCAGCGTGAACTTGCATTTACGGAATTTGAAAACGCTTCTGTGAAACTGGAGGCAGCACAACAAACCAGTCAACTTGGACAGCTCTGGTCCCACGCCGCTACAGGATTTACCGCTGCTGAGGCTCCTCTTCAAGCAGGAAAAAGCTATCTCCGAGTAGCAGAGTACGAGGTAAAAACTGGTCGCCAAGAAGCAGCCCGTGACTCTTTTCTTGCTGCTGCTAATTCATTCTTTGCTGTTCGAGAGAAAAACCAGGAAGTGTGGACAGCTATCACACAAGCCGTTGAAAATGCCATCGATCTTTCCTTAGCCTTAGAACAGGAATCTATGGCCATCGAGCTGCTCTACAAGAATGCAACCATTCACCAGCGCGAAACGGGCTATATCTTGGATGCCATCAACGACTTGGAACGTGCCCAGCAGCTCTTAGATAAGGAACCAAATCATCCGTTAGCTCAAGATATCCAAGAAAAACTCCAAGAACTCATTGATCATTAACACTAGCCTTCTTGTACCGAAGCCCTCGGTAACTAAGTCGTCTGCGCCTGGCTTCGCAGTGACAATCTTGTTACGCGAGGGCGTTTCGGCTCTGCTGCACGATCCATTCTAGCTCTTCCTCAGTGAGGGCGGGATGAACTGGAAG
>JBHLPI010000110.1:0-6240 GCA_048939595.1 Promethearchaeota archaeon
CTTCAGAAGGGATTTGTTGCAGGAATAGCTGGTGCAATACTTAACGAGTGTCTTATTCGAAAACTTGATGGTTATTGTTTGCTGGTAACTGCAAGCGCAGAGGTACCGGATCCAGAAGCGGCTGCAAGCATGGTTTCTGCCATTAATCGAGTTCTTGATGTGGATGTTAGTATTCAATCATTGATTCAGAATCAAAACGTTATCAAGGCCCAGTTGAACGATTTAGCGAAGGAAACTCATCGAGAACAGCAAGCCGCACAAGATCATGGATACCGACCAATCCCCTTTTACGTCTGAGAAAGATCCCTTAGCTTTGTCTTAAAATATGACCTACTGTTACGAGCCAAGAGAAGATTGCGTTGTGAGTATAAGGAGGCGCGTTAGAATTAATCATCTGGGAAGTAATCTAACATTAGCTCGAGCATTTCTTGTCTTTCGTCTTCATCAATTTCGCGTTTCTTTCGTTTCTTTCCCTCTTCCTCTTCCTCAACAACGACTATGTAATCCCGTTCTGTATGTCGAATGGGAAACTTGACCTTGTAGCCTTCTGTCTCTTTAGCTTTAGATTGATAGCCACAGGAGCATTTGAGGACTGTTTTTCCCGCTTTGTTTTTTTCTGGACGCAATAGACTACCACATTTCGGGCAGAACTGGATGGTCATTACCCCCCGAAAATTATCGTTGCGTGGGATGCCGCGAGTATTAGACACTTAAACCTTTCGTATTGAGCGTTACCCTTTTTCAAAGGGTTCAAGAATTTCGCGAGTGGCATCAACAAGGTGAGTACTTGTTAATTTCACAGATTCTTTGGATTTTGCCATCTTGATGGCATGATAGAGGATTAATTCTTGAAGATGTCGTATCTTTTTCACCTGCTCTCCATTCACCCCATTCGAAGGAGCAAAGAGGACAGAGTCAACCACCCCTGGCAGCACCTGCCAATAGTACTGTGTAGCACTTTCGGTCATGCGTTTTTCCCACCGATTCAGTTCTCGGCGAGTAATTGGCTGCTTCTTAAAAATTGCCCAAGATTCTTTGAGTCGGATTGTGCCTGCCTCTTCAAACTTCACTCTTAAGGCTATAGTTGTCGTTCCTTTCTTTTTTGATTTAGTTTTTTTAGCGGATTCAATATCTATGATGACTCCAAGATCTTCACGTGGGCTAAGAAGCCATGAGCCGGGTTTAATTAAGACATCTGTCACTCCTCGAATCTGATAGGTAAATTGTCGTTTTCGGAGGTCTGTTTTAGTTTCACCCATACTCTCGGCATCGAGAAGTAGCACAACACGGCCACTGCGTTCATGTCTTTGTTCAACACTAAGGATACGCAGGTTTCCCTGAGGTTGCTCATCTGGTGGTAGGGGTAGTTGTGCTGCTAGCAAAGTGTCGGAATCTCCCGCGCAACTCCATCGAGCCCCGCAATAAATAGATTTCTTTTCCGTGCCACAGATAACCCTCGACTCTGCATTTTTGCGCAAAGATCATAGATAAAAAATTATTAAAAATACACATCGAGTCTTTCAACGAGTGTTGGTTGATTAGTGATAATATAGAGCATATTTAAAATCGCTTGACTATCAGCTTTGATTATACGAAGAAACTTGGTTGGCCAGATACCAATAATATAACCGGTTTCGTTTTCAGTCAATTCACCAAGAAATGTCATTGTAAGTTTTGTTTTTGTTATGAGAACAAGAAGAAAAGGAGCGAGGAGTTGCTCGCTATTTGGACCGAGTGTAGAGTCAATTACGTTAAGGTGAACTGAATAAGTTGAATGTTTTTTGACAGCCGTTTGTAATTGTTGGATAAAGCCTGATTGAAGTTCATAATACTGGCCTGTGGCTTTTTGTAGATCTAGGAGTTGAAGTTCAGAGCCCCCTTCAAGTTTTACTTTCCAACTCGCCATACAAAGCACCTGTATGCAGTATGCCTTCGTAGGAGCTTTCGATTAAAGGCTTTGTTCATAGAGTGAAGTCTATTTAGAATCGGGCGAGTATTTCATGCTTCTGTGCGTATTGACGAAATTTTTCAACCTGTTCAGGTGTAAAGGTCATATTAAGGGAGGAATCTAAGACTGTGTCTGTAGGGCGAAAGAGCTGGAGAACATAATGCGGTGTTTTAAGCCATTTTCGGATCTGTTCTAATTGATCTATGGTATCAATAATCGAGGGAACAAGAGTGGTTCGAAATTCGTACTGTACTTTTGATGTTTTACACAAGGAGACTGTTTCTTTAACTCGATCTAAAACCGCCTCTGTTGATTGAGTAACATGCACATACTGGGTTTTTTCAGGCACCGTTTTAATGTCAACAGCAACATAATCCAAAAGGGCTGCATCATAAAATTGGGTAAGAATATCAGGTTTCGTGCCATTAGTCATTAATCCAAATTCGAGACCATGATTCTTTGTCCATTCGGCGAGTGCCCTAAGCGGTTCTGGCTGTAAGGTCGGTTCACCGCCAGTTACAATTACTCCATCTATAAGATACTGGTTAGTTTCTAATTCTGGATAAAGTAATTCTAATTCTACTTTGTAGTAGTCATTGAATTCTAAAAGAGGAGTGTTGAAGCAGAAACGACAGCGCAGGTTACACCCGACAAAAAATATCACACAAGATACTTTTGAAGGCCAATCAGTTGTACTGAGAAGAGGTTTTCCTGCGATATAGGCTTCCACGCCACCCACCATACAAGCGTCAGCAATTGGTTTGAACAGAATGTGATTCCTGAATAAAATTCCTTGTATTCATCTTGTTAAGGAAGCTTTACTTTAAGTTCCAAGTCAATCTCAATCCTATGAGAATGTGGAGGCTATAAGGATCCTTGAATACAAAGAGAGGAGGCATCGAAGGTGGCTCGATCTCAGACAACTCTTGTGAAAATCATTGTTGCTGGTGCATCCCAAGCGGGAAAAACCTCCTTAGTGAATAAATTTGTCTTTGACCAATTTCTTGATGTCGCCCCCACTATTGGAATTAATTTTGCACAAAAAATCAGCTTTGGAAATTTTGGTCCATTGAATATGAGCATTTGGGATCTGAGTGGCCAAAGCAGATTTCAATTTCTCATGCCGAAATTTTGCTCAGGAGCATCAGGCTTGGTTCTTGTCTTCGATCAGACCCGCCCTCAAACGCTCAAAGAGGCATATGATTGGATGAAACTGGTGCAAGAACATGCATATCCCGGCGGGAGAATGGCGATTGTCTTAGCAGGTACAAAATCAGATTTATCCGGCCTTGTTCCGAAAAATCGGATAGATCGTTTCTGCTATGAGCACCAGATATCTTCCTTTATTTCCTGTTCTGCTAAATCTGGTTTACATGTGGACAAGGTTTTTTCTTGCCTTGCTAGTGCGATTCAACGAAGTAGCCCCGAGTTGTCTGTTCCAGCGTTTGCACTAATTAATAGCCCATGAACTGGAAACACTTTTAGTTGTAAATGAAAGTTTGACGTTAGTTGAATATCACGGGGGAGGCTTCCAAGCCATGCGTCCACCATGTGAAACAATGGTCATTAAACTTTTACCCGCGCTCCGTGCGCTAATTAGCTACCATTTGATTCAAGAATATGATTGCACTCAAGAACAAGCGGCTAAATTGCTAGGAGTAACCCAAGCGAGCATTTCCCGGAGCTTAGCACAACGGGATAGGTTTGAATCGTATTATACGGCTAATGTTCGCCAAACAGCTCAGAATTTTGCTAAACAACTTTCTCAAAATCCAATGAGTTTGGAAGAAGGAATTACTGCCCTCTGTACGTTTTGTTCCAGTCAAAAAATTGGAGGGACCCTCTGTCAATTGCATCGTGAGGAGAACCCGGAGCTTCGAGATTGTGTGGTGTGTGCTAAAGAATTTATTTCAAACGATCGCAGCGATGTGTTGAATAGCCTAATCCGAAGTGTAGAGTTATTGGCTGACACACCAGAATTTCGAATTCTTATTCCACAGGTCGGCTCTCAACTAGTGATGAGTATTCCGAAGCCTAAAGACATCAATGACGTTGCGGGCTTTCCAAGCCGGATTGTTTCTCATCATATGCGACCACATTCCTTTACCCGTCCTGAATTTCGAGGTTCTTACCATTTATCAAAAGTACTCCTACTCATTCAACAGTATCGCCCTGAAATGTCCGCAGCAATTGTTTTCAAATGTATTGAAGACTTGGAGGAAATCCTTGACCAACAGGGATTCGATTTCATTGAAGTAACGCGTCAACGAGTTAACGGACAGCGTGATACGGACGAAGCACTTCTTGCAGGTATGAAGAAGAGTATTCAAAAATCGGATTCATTTGATGTTCTAATTGACAAAGGCCTCATAGGAATTGAACCCGTTGCTTATCTGTTTGCAGCAGATGCAGAATATGCTACTGAACGAGCAATTCAGATAGCAAAACAAATAATTCAATAGTAGAAATCGGATTACCAAATTAACTGACCTGGATCATGTTCATGAATTGTTGTTTAATTTCCAGAGGAGTAAGTGGAATCACTGGGACATCAGCATTACCAGGTTTAGCGGGAATGTGTATGAAATGTGGGCCTGAACCAAGATCCTTGAAGATCTTCCTAAGCCCTGCAGCTGTTGATCCACGATAAACTTGTTGAAAACCAAGACCCTTAGCAGTTTCAGCCAAATCCACATCAAAACTCGTCGCAGTAGGTTGATTACCTGTCGAGCCATGAACTCCGTTATCAATTGCAAGAATCGTGAACCTCTTAGGTGCCACTTGAGCAATGGTAGCCAAAGACCCAAGATTAGAGAGGAGGCTTCCGTCTCCATCAATTACCACAACTGGTTTGGAAGTACGGATCGCAATACCGAGTCCAATCGACGAAGCAAGCCCTAAACTACCAAGCATGTAGAAATTAGTTGGCTGATGGCAAACCTGATACAATTCACGGGAAGGATAACCAATATTACTTACGACGAATTTATTTTTCAAGAACAGTGAGCTAGCCTTAAGAATTTCATATCTTGTGAGTAGTCCATGGGTTCGAGGGGATAATTCTAAGGTCGGTTGAGAATGAGGAGGAACAGGTTTCTGATTAGTGGGTGGCTGAGATTTAGAATCGGATTCCCATAGAAGCGGGCTAAGTAAAACTACTTGAAGTGTCTGTAAGCCGAAAGCCTTCTGAGCTGCGATTTCTATCTTGGGCAAATCCTTTCGGGATTCAATGACAACGGGAGGACCGCTAATCGCTTCTAATAATGCGGGAAGGCTCTTTCCCAACTTTATTTGGGCTGGAATCGTCTCATTGAATTTCCCTCTCCAACTTGCTAAGACAAGCAAGGGCAATTGGTAGGTTAGTGTCAGGGAACAAAGTGCATTGATCATATTGCCTAAACCAGTACTCTGAATCAGCATTGCAGGCTTTGCCCCGCTTAAACTTGCACCTGCACAGATGCCTACGCCTTCCTCTTCTTTTGTTATGCCAATACTTAGAAAGGAAGTTTGTATTAGATTGTACAAGGATTGAAATTTGACGCACGGATAAGTGACAAAAAAGTCTGTTCCGACTTCTCGTAACGTTTCGGTGATTTCCGTTGAAATGGGCAAATTAATCCCTGCTAGTCTATTTTTCTGATATCAGGTCTTTATCTGAGTTTCTAGAACCAGTTAGTATCAGTCTTTGCTTAAACCGTCTTCTTTATTAATTTCGTTTGGATTTTTGTGGATATGGCATCTTGAGGAATTAAAAACCCTAAAAGTGATAACAACCTCCTGAATCTAGAAATATAACTAAATTGTCAGAACTGAACCTGGTTAGAGAAATGATTACGATCATTGATTATGGAATGGGTAATCTTGGGTCCATCCAAAACATGTTAAGAAGGTTAGGAGTCGATGCTGAGATTACTTCCGACATCGAACTCATTCGGAAAGCGAAGAAACTCATTTTACCTGGGGTTGGAGCATTTGATAAAGCAATGATGAACCTTGAGAATCGCGACCTTATTTCCGTCTTGAATGAACAAGTCTTGAAAAATCGGATTCCCCTTTTAGGAATCTGTCTAGGTATGCAATTGCTGACCAAAGGAAGTGAGGAAGGAGAATTAAACGGTTTGGGATGGATAGATGCTGAAACCTTACGCTTTAATTTTAGCCCTGGAATGAAGCTGCGTGTTCCCCATATGGGATGGAACACCCTGACCGTTCAAAAGAAATCATGCTTGTTTCAACAAATGTATGAAGAACCGCGATTCTATTTTGTCCACTCATATTATGTAAAATGTAAA
>JBHLPI010000111.1:0-1181 GCA_048939595.1 Promethearchaeota archaeon
GCCATGGCGTTGGGGGGGCTTCCGATGAGAGTCATGAATCCTCCTATGCTTGCAGCATAGGCTACAGCGAGGATCATGATTTTTTGCAGATTCCCCTTCGGGTCTTCCACTCGATTTGCTACTGGTATTGCGATGGTAATCATCAGTGCCGCGGCAGCAGTGTTGGAAATCCACATCGACAGCACCGCTGTGCCTAACATGAGTCCTAAAACGATCCAGTGTGGTTTAGTTCCGAGTCGTTTAAGGAGTGCTTCGCCTATCCGTTCATCAAGGTCGTGTGTATCCACTGCAATGGCTAGGAGGAATCCTCCGAGGAGGAGCACCACGACAGGGCTAAAGAAGGGAACGAGGGCATCGGCAAAGCTGGATTGAATACCCCAGAGCGGCTGCAAGAGCGCAATGAGCAATGAGGTTGCTGCGAGAGGAAGAGATTCAGTAATCCACAATGCTGCCGCAAGAACAAGAAGCACCAATGCCATTCGAAGTTGGTGCTCTAGAGAAAATGTCACAAGATACGTGATAGTAGCCGCAATTAGGCTTGCAACTAGTTTAATGAAGTTCTTCCCAGGACGCCAGCTAGGAAGAACAAAGTGCCGTTCTTCCTCATCAGTGGCCTCAACCGAGTCAGAAGGAATCTCGTCTTGATCTCGGTAAATATCCGCCACCCAGAATTCCCCCTTGGAGTCATATCGTGTCTAACGTTTTTCCAACCTGTGCAATGCAATAAGCTGACATTGCTCTTCTTCTAGCAACTGCTTTATGAGCGTTTCAAAGCGGAAGGCATCCTTGGCAGTCACTTCGGCATGCAAGACCCCCAGCGAAGGGTGTTGAATCTTGGTAGCCATCCGCCAGGGTGGAACAACAATTGTGGAGCTAAAATCCGCATCAATATCAGTCTCTGCCAGCTGTTCACCAATTTTTCGAATAATCTGGCGCAGCAACAAATCTCCACGGATAATGATTTCCACATATTGCATTTGACCCATTTTCTTCACCTTATGTGAAATGGTACCCACGAAGCTGGCAGCCGATTCCACCTAAAAAGCATTCCCCAAGTCTAGTCGCGTAGAAAGTATTGTCAGCATAGATTTGTCGAGAAAAATATTGACGGTCAGCAAGATATATAGACGGCGCCCAGCGGTACATATGAACGTGGTCCAAATACTAGCCTAGAAGGGTAG
>JBHLPI010000111.1:1281-6236 GCA_048939595.1 Promethearchaeota archaeon
CAAATCATCGACGCTAGCACCAACGAAATCGTCATTCAGTCCCTCATGAAACTCAATCAATTGGACCTCCCAAAGAGCATGCGCTTAGCCCATCGCATCACCTCCACCATGCTTGTTGATGCTCTTTCGGCTCTTCAAATCCGTGATGTAGAACTCGCTAAAACAGTCATCGGACTTGATGAGGATGTTAACCAGTTCTACTTCTTAGTCTTCAAACAGCTTCGAGCGGCCTTACTTGATCCCCGGTTCATGAATGAACTCAGCATCGACTCCATGGATTGCCTCACCTACCTCATGTTTATCCAGCGTATAGAAAATGTAGCTGACCATGCAAAGAACATTGCTGAGGCGGTAATATCACTTGGCAATGAAGAATGCCCCAAAGACTTACTCAATCTAGCTCTCAAAACTGGAAACCACGTCCACCGCATTTACGCCATGGCTGCCGAAGCCATGCTGATAGGTGATGATAAAGCGGCAAATCATGTCATCAACGAAATCGATCATTTCGTGCCCATGCGCCAACAAGCCGAAGAACTCATGGAAAAGCACCTCGTCAAGCTCTGCGAGCAAATGCTTCCTAAACTGACCCCTGAAAGTTGTGCACTTTTTGGGCCTCACCAAAAGGCGATGTTCTGCTTAGAGAACATCTTCGAAGCCTTCGGCAAAATTCTTGAGCACGCTTGTGCTATTGCTGAGATTGCTATTGATCGTGCCTTGGAACACGAAAGCCGCTGGCCAGTAAAAGAAACGCCTACAAAATCTGCGAAGAAGACAACGAAATCAGCTAAAACTGCAGCCTAACCCGTTTTTCAGTCCAATAATCCCGAAACCAAAATGTAAAGGGCGTTAACTAGTCAAATACTTCTGGTTGTTAGATTTATTTCTGAGGTTACTTGCGTGGGTTCCAAACCTCCCTATAACATTCGACCAACAGACATCGGCAGCTTTCCCCTCGTCGATATCAATATGCCTCAATACATTCAAGGAGCTGCAGACCTTGAAGACGGAAAACGCACTGAAGCTGCCACCTATTTCACCCAACAACACAATACCACATTCACACGTAAAATCCAAGCCCTGGGACCCCAAGACAGTGTTCCCTGTTATGTGCAAAGCAGCGTCACTCGGGATATGCTCACGCAATTTCTCGATCCCATTGTCCGTCATGGTTCAGGGCTTGAAAAGCATGATGATACATACCATTGGGATGGCACCTTGATTCAAGTGCCACAAGCACGTGCCCAAGTCGCTGAACTTCTTGCCCTTCAACACGGGGCAAAAACCATCTGCGAGGATCTAGGTATCGAACGCATCGAATATCGAGCTTGTATCACCGGGCCCTTCGAGTTGGCTACTCATCTTTGGCGAAGTATGGGGGTCGGTCCCCGATACGACGAGGTCCTTATCGAAGCTTTTACTCCTATCGTCCAAGCCTATATGAACAATGCCCAAATCATAACAAAATACCTTAAGCCCCTTGTCATAACCCTCGATGAACCTTCAATTGGGGTAACAGGCGTCGGAGACCCGTTCATGGATGTGGAATCAGACCCTAAATTAGCCCATCTAATTCACACATGGAACTCTGTTCTATCAGTTGTTCCCTCTCAATATTTTCGGGGTTTGCATCTCCATGCTTCTCCTTATAATCAGCTCGGATACGCAAATTGGAACCTCCTTGAAGCCCATCTTGGTGTCATTGTCTCCAAAGCTTGGTTACAAGAACATGATAAATTCATACGGGCTGCTATTCTCCAAACCGAAGGACCTATGATCCCTGCGAAAGCTGACCTCCGATCTGCCTGGGATGCAATCCAAACTGGACACTTTCAACCCTATCTACAGCCACCCGAAGAAATGCAACAATACCTAATACAGGTGATTAACCGGTACGGCCCTGATCGTGTTCCTTTCGCTGGTCCTGAATGCGGACTCGGATCTTGGAATTGGAAATATGGCGACAAAATGGTTCTCGCCAATCTAAGGACCATGCATCAAATCATAACAACGTTTAATCAAAAACAAAAGGTAAGTTCTAAAGAAAGTATCTGAAAATTTAATATGTGTAAGGTGAGATATCATAACTTCAATTCTGTTTTTCCCTTTATGGTTCTTATTCTTCCTTTGTGGAAAAATTATCCTTACCTTCGCATATGATTACCGACAAACGAAATCCACAAACTTGAACAAAAGTTGGGTACATTGGAAACATGCACTTATTCTCGCCGTCACCGATTTTTTCCTCTTTCTTTCGTTATTTTTTGGGTTTCTTTGTCCGACGGTTGTCGATGCAGTAATTTTGAAACAGGCGATCTACTCTTTCATAATCTTCTCCATCACCGCCGTAATTTGGATTTTTTATATATCCAGTCAACAGCCCTTTCAACTATTTATTTGGAGTCTGGGCGTCTTCGGGACAGGCCTTGTCCTTCTAGGATTAGCAAATCTAGCAACTACAATTGCTTGGGGAGTGCAACTTTCATTATGTTACCTAACGACAATAATTCCCATCCTTATTGGATTATTCCTAATAATTCTAAGTGGAACCTTCCTCATGGTTAATCAACTAGGACAAAACTAGAGTGAATCCAATTCCGAAAATATAATGAAGAATGGCTCACGTCCTATGGAGCTCATACAAATGAGGTTTCAGTTGATTAGGTCTACTTGCCAGCAACCTCGATGAGGGGGGGAATTAACTCCTCCCACTTTACAGCCATAATATGGCACCCAGCAGCTTGAGTCGTCTTCCGAATTTCTTTGATGATTTCACCAAAATACTCGACATTCATTTCTGCAATCTTTTGTTTACGCTTCGGCTTGTCTTCGATTGATCCTAATTCCTTTAATTGCTGAAGAAGATCGGGTGGAATTGTTACACCGGGGACGAAATCATCCATCCACTTACCTATCTTATAGCTCTTTAGAGGAAAGATGCCAACTAGGGTGGGAACTTTAACGTGTTTAATGGCGTCCATAAATTCCTTCGCTTTTTCAATTTCGAAGACAACTTGGGTTTGAGCGAATTCCGCACCTACCGACTCTTTGCGTTCGAGTTTGAGGATTTCAGGTTCTAGTGGAACAGCACCAGGGTTAATGGCAACACCTACGTGGAATTTTGGGGGGTTATGGATTTCATGTCCATTGAGGTCGACACCTTCGTCGGTAATCTTCCGAATAAGAGCAGTCAAACTTGCTGAGTCTAAATCAAAGACAGGTTTGGCTTCAGGCTGGTCTCCAAGGCTAGGATGATCACCAGTCAAAGCAAGAATGTTCACAATTCCAAGTGCACCTGCGGCAAGGAGGTCGGCAAAAATAGCAAGGCGATTGCGGTCCCGGCAGGTCATTTGGCAGACCGCTTCAAGGCCGGCTTTTTCCTGAATCATGTAAGAAGGACCCAGAGAGTTCATGTAAGCAAAGCTTTGGGGAATATCGGTTACATTGGCTGCGACGACATGTCCTACAAGTTTTTTTGCGCCTTCAATGACTTCTTCCATGTCACCGATTTTTTCGGGTTCAAGTTCGCCGGTGTAAACGAATTTACCGGTGTTAATTTCTTCCATGAGTTTGCTGTAAGCTTCACGTTTGGCCATTGTTATTCACCGTCACCTAAATCTCTAGTTTGCGTGGTGATTGGGCAACTCGCCAATCCCGGGGTTCACGGTATTTTCGGAACAAGTCTAACCGACCTAGTTTTTCTAGGCGTGTGTAAATGAGATACCACGCGCAATCGTTCTTGTAGTCTCCAACTTCGCACTTGCCTTCTAACATGCCACCGCATGGCCCATTCACCAAAGCTTTGGGGCACCGGGTCATGGGGCAAATCCCACCTGTTTCATTCAGTAAACAGTCACCACATCCACTGCAATATTCGAAGAAATGACCCAACTCTCGGTCTTTGCCACCCATGCCGTACGTGTCAACAGCGGTAAAGACTTTCATGTCTGGAAAGACGTCGATGAGGGTCTGGGGACCGACACCACAGGCGAGGGAGATCATGGCATCAATGTTTTCTAATTGAGGTCGAAGGGTAGTGGCGACCAATTGTCGATCGCATTGGCGTAACACGATGGTATAGTTTATTTCACCAGGTTCGTTATTGAGTTGGCGGTGCATCCGAATCAGTTTAGCTAACATTTCTGCCTGTTTTTCGCCACCAACCATGTAGATTCCTGAGCATCCATCGCAGCCAACAATTAGTATATTCTCGACCCCCTCAATGGTCTTTAATATCTTCTCGACTGGCATCTGTTTGGGAATTATCATAAAAGGTCACTGAAACTGAGTAATTAGGCGATGGTATAGCCTTAACGTATATACAATTTTTTCTTCTTCCAAATTATAATCCCGCCAGTATAATTTCCGATTACAAAAAGCACGCATCCAACGCTAACTAACCACATGTAGAATACACTAAGTACATCGAAAGGAAAAGAAGCTCTTTACTGAGAAGCTTCTTGATTATCCTTCTTCTCTTCTAACAGAGGAGAGCGTCGATTTTTAGCTTGATGTGCAGCAAGGGCTGCGAAAGTAAAAGCGATTGCGTTAACGGGAATGAAGAGATCAATGGTGGACATCAATGCTAGATATACTGAAATTATCAGAAGGAGAATCACAAGACAACTCGTGGGGTAAAAGCCAATTCTAAGAAAGGCAAGACGAGATCGATAGGAGAAACCAGCCCAGCCAATGATTGCGAAAACAAGAGGAATGGGAATTAACCACCAAACAAAACTGGGTGTTCCAATGCTTGGAGTTGCTAAGAAAGCAATGAGAAGAGAATCTATCCAATGTATAGTAAGTGTTGGTACTGTGATATAACACATGGGCAGAAAATAACCTAAAAACACAAGAATAACTGCAATGAACACCCAGTCTTTTGAACCGTTCACGAATCTCTACCCCAGCCTATTTATGAGTCAACAAATTGATATTAAACTTCTATCTTGATA
>JBHLPI010000112.1:0-6162 GCA_048939595.1 Promethearchaeota archaeon
TTGTGTTTGAGGATGCCATATAGCTTACCTCGATTCCTTGATTATGAGAGGAGAATGATGATTTAAAGTTGTTTACACTAAATAGTAATTACTTAAACCATGCGAAGTTTCCGTAATTCTTGCATCAAAGCAATCAGTTTGCGATCCTTAGTCGCCATGGCTTTCATGAAGATTTTAACTTTTTTACCTGCAGTCATTTGCACGATTGATTCACCAGTCACAATTTCGGCCAGCTTGTCTAGAGTCGCATCTGCGGTTTGCAGGATAAGGTCTCGGAGCTTGAGGGATTGGTCAAATTCACTCCCATACAATTTTTGCCATTCTTTCTCGTATTTTTGTAAATGCTGAGCACTAACCGTTTCTTTTTGAAGGCATTCAGCCGCAACTCGTCCCGCGATGCTTCCACAGACAATGGCATATCCCATTCCCCCACCAGTGATTGGGTGAATTTGACCTGCTGCATCGCCCACTAATAGCGCGCCATCAACGACGTTCGTTTTGTTCGGTCCACAAACAGGTAATGCGCCTACTCTGGTTTCGATGACCCGAGCGTTGCTTAATTGCTGTTTTGCAACTTCATGATGTTTAAGAAAATGATCCAGGTATTCTTTGGCGGTTTTAGTTTCTACGCCTCCACCAATTCCGATTCCTACATTAGCGCGCCCAGCACCTTTGGGAAAAATCCAGATATATCCTCGCGGAGAAAGTTCACTTCCAAGGAGGAACTCCATTAAATCGGTGACCTCAAGGTCACAGTTCGCCATCTCATAACCAAAACAGGAGTCGATATCATCTGGTTTATAGGCTTTGCGAAGACCTGTCAACCGGGCGATTTGGCTGTTCACGCCATCAGCGCCGATGACAATTTGTGCCTTCAGAGTTTTTCGTTTCCCTTCGTGTCGCACGACTACGCCATTAACAGTTCCGTTTGATCGGGTTATGTCTATTACTCGAGCTCCCAGTAAGCTCTCAGCTCCGGTTTCTGTGGCTCGCGCAAAAAGTTCTTTGTCAAAGATACGTCGGTCAATCGTGAATCCACTGGGTTCCTCGGTCGCATAATCAACGGATATTTGCCCTGGACTGTAAAGACGAAATCCTCGAAGTGGGGCCCGAATTGATTCTTCTGGTATATCGATTTCTGCAACACCGGGTCCTGTTTTCCCAATAGCTTCACCACATTGGACAGGGATTCCTACATTGGTTTTTCTGTCAACAATCGTCACATTTGCACCTGCACGGAGGGCTCCAACAGCAGTGGATGAACCAGCAGGTCCAGCACCCACCACAATAATTTGATCTGACATATTCGCTTTCTCCTCGAATTCCCAGCTTGTTAACGATCTATGAGTGTAATGGCTCCTACAGGACATACCTTAACGCAGGTTCCACAGCCAGTGCATGCTGCAGGTACAATTATGATATAGCCTTCTGTGACTTCTATGGCATTGACCGGGCATACAGTGGCACAGGCCTGACATACTCCGCAGAGTTCGCCATCAACGTCTGCGAGTTTCTTGGCTGTTTTTTTACCAGACGCAGATGAAGTAGGAGACATTGTAATTACATCCTCAGGATTCTTCGAGAGAACACGGTAGGTTAAGCTTTTTGAGCCTTTCTACTGTTTGTCTAGCTTTGTACCAGTGAAAATAAGGTAGACTCCTTGCGGTGGTATTATTCCGTGTTCAGTAATGAACGCGTCGATGTGCTCGTGTCCAGTTACATCAAATAAAGGATTTCGAATGGTAATTTTTGGATTGATTTCACCACTCGGGACAACTTGTTCTGGATTTCCCTCCTCTAATGTGATAAGCCGTCCTAAGAGGGTTTCATGAGAGAATTTGTAGCTTCCCACGGCAATAAGGACACGAACTCGTGCACCATAACACAATTCAGCGAGGGTTGCAGTTCCCACCTTGGATACAATAGCTCCATTGGCAGCAATTGCTTCACCTCCTGCTAATAGAATATCAATATCAGAGAGAAAAATACGAGTAGCAAAGTCAGTAACTAGGGTAACAGGAATTCCTAATTCTGCAACTTCATTCGCAAGAAGGCGCCCTTCCAGATCTGGACGACTTTCAGCAACGAATACCTCAATTTCCTTACCCTGCTCAACGACCTTTTGTAAAATTGCCAATACTGTTGTGCTTCGACACAGTGTTAGAATGCGATCTCCTGATCGGATACGTTTCGAACCGATTTCACCGATTTTTTGTTTTGCCTGGGCGATTCGTGTGACAAACTCGTCACATGCATCCGCTATGCTTTGACCCATATCTTTCAATGACTTCTTTTCGTAGAAGGCACTCTGTGCCGCATCTTCTATGTGATCAAGACAATTTTGTAGAGCCGCTGAACTTTGGCGGGCCTTACGGAGACTGTTGGCCGCAGTTTTTATTTGGGTGAAAAGATTGTTAGGAGAATCCGTTTTAGTTTTCAGTGCTAAATCCTTTAGAGCAGAAGCGGCTGCGATAGCCGTCCCATCTGCGCTGGCAATCTCATATGTTTTTAGTTTCTTCACGAGCCAGTCAAGGTTCAATCTAAGACGCCTCCATAACAGCATTAATACCTTGATGACGTATTAAATTGCTCGGCGAACGGAAATGGTCGTTATTCCCCAACAAACACAAAAAATTGCAAAAAACATTCGGACAATGCGCACACGAGGTGCAGGACGAATCGCCCGTGCAGCAGCAAAAGGATTGGTAACAGCCACCCACGAATCAAAAGCGAAACGAATTTCTTCACTCCTCCGAGATGTAGCAATAGCGGCCCAATTATTATATGAGACACGTCCATCGGCTGTTTCATTACCTAACGCCCTGCGATATTACTATACTCGATTACTAACCCAGTCAAAGAAAGTAAAAGGGATCACTGAACTCAAAGAAGTGGGACAGAAAATTGGACAGGCTTTCATTGAAATGTCCAATAATGCTGTCAAAAC
Organism: Promethearchaeota archaeon; assembly: GCA_048939595.1. Classification (GTDB taxonomy): domain Archaea; phylum Asgardarchaeota; class Hermodarchaeia; order Hermodarchaeales; family Hermodarchaeaceae; genus Hermodarchaeum. The sequence continues at coordinate 2,948 of JBHLPI010000112.1, forward strand.
TATTGGTCAGATTGGTTCGCGGCTGATTCAGAATGGAGATATCATATTCACCTATTGTAATAGTGCCACGGCCTTTGGTGTTTTGGAAACCGCACATAAAATGGGAAAGGAATTCACTGTCTATGTTCCTGAAACTCGACCAAGATATCAAGGACATATTACCGCAACATGGTTAGATAATGCAGGTATTCCCTGTTCTTTAATTACTGATAATTCGATTCGATTTCTAATTGCACGATCGGATAAGGTGTTTGTCGGAGCAGATGCGATAACAGCGAATGGTGCAGTTGTAAATAAGATAGGCACAAGTTTAGTTGCCTTGGCTGCTGATGAGGCACGACTTGACTTCTTTGTTGCGGCGGAAAGTTACAAGTTCAGCCCAGCCACAATGGCAGGTGAATTGGTTGAAATTGAGGAACGCGACAAAACTGAAGTTGTTTCAAAAGAAAAACTTGCTAGCTGGAACCACGTAAGTGTGCGAAATCCCGCGTTTGATGTAACTCCGCCAGAATATATCGATGCCATCATTACTGAACAGGGAGTCATTCCCCCTCAAGGTGCCATTGCGATTCTCTTCCGAGAATTCGGCTGGTATTCCACAGAACAAGCCTTACCTTGGGAACCTTATTTGAAGAAAAAGTAGAGGTACTTGATAGAAAACTGCCTAAGCCTATTCTTTGTCAAGGGCACGAATAATCTTACGCCATTCTTTGATTCGCGATTCAGGAATTCCGGTAAGCAATGCGAGATCGCGTGGGTTTTCTGTCTTTAGATTTTCGAGTGTTTCTACGCCTAACTCGTTGAGTTGTTTAATGTCTGTTCGAGTAATATCTGGAAGATCCTTGAGGTCCTTGATTGAGGGTTCCTTGGCCTTTCCAACACGGGCAGCTTTTGCCTTTTCTCGTTCATATCGTTTTGCTGCATCAACTAACTTTTCAGCACGGTTTCGCTTGATATCAGTAACCCGGGCAATTCGGCGAGGGGAAGTTGTAGCCAATTCGTGAATATTACGAATCCCGCCTTCTACAAGAGTCTCAGCAACCTTCTTCGTAACACCGGTTAAGTTTGCTAAATCAGTTTCAATGGATTCGGCTTTGGGCTTGGTTTTCGGTGCTTTGGGCTTTTTGGCAGCGGGTTTGGTTTTAGGCTCTTTTGAGGTTTTTTCAAGCTTCTTAATCTTTTTCATATATTCTTGGAGCAGTTTCACGTTTTCGGGGTGGTGCGTTTTTCGCCTATTATCAATAGGGATAGCCATCCACCGCGCATCAGAGAGCCCTATACCTGCCTCTTTAAGTTCTTGGAGACTAAATCCCCGACCCCGACGAGGTTCACCGGTTTGGGGAGCATTGATTTCTGGTCGGAATGCCAAGATAGATTCACCTGAAAGCTGAGTATTGGAGACGAGAAGAGTTTGAGCTAAAAATGTTTTGACCCATCAGATGAAGCGAAGAGATATCGGTCATACATAGGTGAAACCGAAAAGAGAAGAAAACTTAAATTCGTTGGCATATTCGTGGGCAATTAACTAACGAGATAGAGGTTATTCAAGCCATGATGGGACAAGATAATGAACACCGACTAATGTCTCACACAACTACTGTTGCAGTGAAAGTAAATGGTGGTGTGATTTTAGGTACTGAATCACAAGCTTCGATGGGATACCTTGTAGCAAGTGATACCGCCCCTAAAATCCTACAAATTACAGATCATACAGCAATGACGATTTCAGGATCTGTTGCTGATGCTCAACAACTCACAAACAACATTCGGGCTATTGCCAAACTTGAAGCCCTGGAAAAAGGTCGTGAGTTAACAGTTAAAGCAATTTCACGGTTAACCTCGTCAATTCTGTTCCGAAACCGAATGTTTCCCCTTATCACGATGCTTATTGTGGGTGGAGTTGACAAAGAAGGAGAACACATCTACATGCTTGATCCGTTAGGGAGCATGTTGGAAGAAAACCAGTTTACAGCCACAGGTAGTGGTTCTGTTGTAGCCTACGGTGTCCTTGAAGACGAATACCGAGAGAATATGTCGATTGAGGAAGGCAAAGACCTCGTTACACGGGCTGTTAATGCCGCAAGGAAGCGCGATATCGCATCGGGCGGTGCGATCCAAATGGCAATCATCAACACTGAAGGTGTTGATATTTCTCGGGAACAGCTAGCCGGATAATTCAAATCTATTTCACACAGCAAGCGCTACGGGTCTCTGTAGAATAGCCATTTTTCTGCAGATATTGAAGAGTTGCCTTTGTAGGTTGGACAAGACGAGTTATTCCAGCTTGTATAGCGAGCTGTTCTACCTGTCGACGAATTGCACCACGAGGCCGCATACAACCGAGCGCGATTTCTGTTTCAGGGAATAGTAAGCGGGCGATTGCACAGATTCGGGCAATGTCATATGGTTTTGCTGCCGGGCTAGCGGCCATAGGAGTTCCTTTTGTCGGCATTAAAGCAATAATCACAAGGATCCGTGGTCGGATATTTGCTTTGATGAGATGTAAGGCGTTGAGTTCCCCGGCTAATTCGCCATTATGGAGGCCCACACAAATATGAGGAGCAGTAGGGATTCGATATTTTTTCAAGGCCTGTAAGGTTGATTCATAGTCTTTTGTTGTCCTTTGTGTCAGTCCATAAATGCTTTTGATAGTGTGGTCACATCCAACTATATCAACGGAGGCACAATCAATCCCGGTCTTTGATATTGCGTGGGCATGGGAGGCAGTGAGAAATCCAGTGTGTAGGTTCAAGAAGAGATTAGTAGAGTCCTTGATTTTTTTCATAGCAGGAAAAAATGGTGAGAGGGGAATGACACCTGTTTCATCACAACCACCACTGATGAGGCAACCCTCTTTTTTCTGGTGGGCCATATTTTGACAGAAAGTGATGAGCTCTCGAGGATCGGTTACAGGATGCATATGGTGGAGAAATCGTCCGGCGCAATGTTTACACTGAAGTTGGCAGTGATTCCCTGTCACTGAAATTGAGGGAAACGCCTTTCCAGGAGTATACAAGCCAATATGTCGATTGAACGATTCTTCAGTTATTTTTTGTGCTTTGAAAAATAGAGAGTCAAGGTCTTCAAGCGGAGCTGAAAACCAGTCGTGTAAGGAATCTACCTCCCTGCACGGCGAACTCATTTTGTTAGCCCCCGTTGGTAGGTCCAGTCTTTTTTAGCATACCACGATTTGGCGATTTGACGGGCTGATTGCA
>JBHLPI010000113.1:0-6037 GCA_048939595.1 Promethearchaeota archaeon
TTTATGCCGAAAGAGTCAATCTTTTAATTGGCGTTTTTGTTATACGCCTTTAGGATACTTGCAAGTATGACTTGGTGGAGGAATGGTATTGACGAAATTGGAAACCATACAGAGCCTAGCCATTCTTGGAGGACTAGTGGCAGCCATTAGCCCAGTTATATCGCTAGTTGTCACCTCGGGTCGTTTCTTCTATCTCTGGATGGCACCCTTTTACACTCTGTATGACTTGGGGATTGTGCTCTTTGTCCTGTTGTTCCTTTCGGGGATTCTAACCTGTGTGATGGCAATCCGTGCAGCCGGATATGCTCTAAAAATGCCACAACGTGCGGCTTCAGACCTAATTGGGGCTGGAGTCCTCGTTCTTGTGGTAGGAATTATTTCGCTAGTGAATATTTTAGCCATCCTTTCTGGAATCCTTGTTCTTGTCGCTGGAGTTGAATGCAACAACACCTGGCATCGAATTCAACGGGCTCGAAGGCAAACCGGTTGGCCATTTGTAACTGTTGCTACAGCAGCTGGAAGCACATGGACCAGACGCATATCGTGTCGGTTCTGCGGTGCACCTCTAGTCGTCTATAAAGCCTCAGCACATGGACCTAATGTTCATATCGAGATGCAATGCCCACTAGACAAGACCTTTGATAAGACACGTCTTCCCCTCTCTCAATTAGAGTCCTGGACACCAGTGGTTGCTGACCGGTTACATCGGTGCGAAAAATGTGGAGAGCGAACTGCCGCACTCATAGTCATTGGTCAGACGGGAACAACCTCAAGGTTACGAGCCTATTGTCCTAATAGACATTTCAATCCAACTTTCCGAAGAATCTGGACACCATTGTACCCGCATATAGCTCGAATCCCTCAAATCGATGTTGGATTCCAAGATCGACCCTCCTGGCAACAAGTTCAACCCACATTCCAAGGAGTATATCCCAGAGCCATGACACAACCCCAATCCATATCTGCTAGTAAAGCAACAATTACACATACTGGACAGATCGGATTCTGCACGCAATGTGGAGTCAAAATTGAAGCATCCGACATATACTGTTATAGATGCGGACACCAAATCCAGTAGAAAGTGAAGCTCATGGTCCAAGCTGCAATTGAAGCCAATTTTACCTGTTCCTGTGGCACCCCCTTTATTATCATGACCTTAGACCCTGCGCCCAGCAACAAAGTCGATGCACTTCTAGTCTGCCCTCGCCACAAAGTGGGCCATCATATCACCCTAGATCACTCCGGCCTTGACCTCTGGGTTGGCATCGTTGCAGATCATTTATATCGCTGTGCTGTGTGTGGACGAGAATTACCGCCACCACCCGCGGTCAGTTCTTCTGAAATCGCTACGACCTTTACCCTAAACTGTCCTATTCACGGGAGTCAAAATAACACACGTACTGTTTGGAGCGTCCTGCACCGACGACTGCTTGATGAAATCCATAGCCGCCGGGCAGTGCCGGGACCAGCTGAAATCTCCCCTCAACCAGCCCAACTGAAAGTACAACCTGCCGTTGAATCATCTGAGATCAAAGCCACTTATTGTCCAGAATGTGGAAAGAAGATTCGCCCCTACGATAACTTCTGTTATATCTGCGGAAGTGCCATCGATTAGCTATTCATGGCATCTTTTGTTTGCTGGATGAATATTTCGAATAGTTAGAGAAAAATAGAGTTTTGAGACCTACTTAAGGCTAGGACTGTATATGAAAAAACACTAAGTGCCGCCCAGTTGGAGGAACACAGATGAGAACACGTAATATTATTGGTGTTATACTCGCTGTAATCGCTGGTATTGGCCTGATACTAGCTGGATATGTTGTTGACGCAGGATACTTGTTTTATATTGAACAGATCTGGATCCTACTGGGCCTCCCACCGGATTTATGGCCACTCGCAGTAATTTTCAATAGTATTCTTGATTTCATTGCTTTAGGAGGCGGATTTACCGTTATTGTGGGTGCAATAGTAGTTGTAATAGGTTGGGAAGGGTGGGGACGCTGGTTAATTAAAGTGGGTACCGGCATAAGCATCTTGTCGATGTTGTTCCGTATTGGAAAATTCCTTGTCCAGTATATTCTGGCAAACCCAGGATTCTTGCTAATCAATCTTGTTATTGACACAATCATCTTTACCGTCGCTATCTTTCTGACTAATCCTGTCGGCTGGGCATTGATTTTGAGCATCATCGCTCAAGAACTCATCGTTAAAGTTCCACGAGATATGAAGCGACAGAAGACGAATGAAGAACGTGCTACAAGGAAAGAAGAAAAAACTAATTAAATGCCTAAAGAAGCAAAAGCCCACTTGAGAATAACGAGACTTGAAATGGTAACTGCCTGGTCAGTTCTGATTATGCGGATTCAAAGAAGGCTTTACCAAAGGAATGGAAGAGAAGTTCTTTGATCATAGGTGCGGCAGGATTTTGTCGTGCATACACAAAATAAACCAGACTTCCAAAAATCGGCACAAGTAGACTACTGGCGAATGCTTTCCAAGAATTTAGCTGCAGAGGTGGTCGCCAGACATTCAAGTTGAGTTTCCACGCTCGTGTAAAAACTTCCCATTGCAGATCTGTCAATGCTTCGATTTCTGGTCGGCTTCCTTCACTTAAGATAGATGGACGTAAAGGTACCCAAAGAAGAGGAGTCACAAAAAGTTTCATTCCCTTCATATCATCGAGAAGTTCTAAGGTGGCGATTACATCTTCTTCCTCCTCTTCGGGTAATCCGACTAACCAGGTTGTGAGGGGAAACCAGCGATTATCATTGAGGATTCCGACTGCTTGCTTTACGATTTCGGGCCAATCTTCAGGCTTGAAGGGTTGTGCCTTTCCAGCCATTCGCTTCTTGAAGAGCCGTACACTTCCTGTCTCTATACCTGCTTCTGCAGTGACATAGGGTTTCCCTCCTTTTCGGTATCGACCTCGGGACACCAGTAACTCGGCTATTTCTTCTGTACACTTGGGATCGGCAACAACGGGAGCTAATGCGATGTGAGCGGGTTGGATATATTTGAGTCCAGGAACCTGCAGTAGATTTTCAATTAGATTTACAATTGCCTTCCGATTCGGAATGAATCGGGAAGATTTGAGTCCGTAGAGAAACAAATCTTCTGTTGCTAAAATTGCCATGTCATTGCCTGCTTGTATATTGATCGTGACCTCCTTGAGAATATGATCAAGAGGAAGAGAAAATCGCATACGTTGAGTAGGCGAACAAAACTGGCATCCGCGACCACAACCACGGGTAATCTCCACTGTGCCATGCAGTGACCCACCACGGATGACGGGAATATCTTCTGGGGACCGAAGAACACTCCCTTTGCTCGTAGTGGGAAGTGATTCCCCCCTTACAGCTTTGTGAAAGAGTTCCAACACAGGAGGTCCTACTTCTCCTGTCACTACACAATCAATGCCTAAGGTTTTACGAGCTGCACTACCAGCTACTTGCCATGCCCCCGCGCCACCAACAATAACTTTCGCTTGCCCACTATCATGCACCTTAGCTATAGGAGTTTTTCGAAGTAAATTTCGGAATTCTTGTCGATTTCGGGGTTCACTTCCTAAAGCAAACATGTTTGAATAAGTGAGACTCACATAAGCAATTCCGAGGGGATCCATGCTGGATATGCCAATGGCACGGGTGTTTGAGCCAATGAATTTTTTCAGATTTTTAGGATGAACAACGGCTAGATCAGATTCGTCGAACCCATTATCTACCAATAGAGCTTCGGTTTTCCTCAGACCGTAAGGTGCAATTCTTGCCTGAGCATTCGGTAAATCGGCTTCTTTAGGCATATAGAGGGGTTTCAAAAAACTGGGGATTAGGAGAAAGGAGCCAGCGAAGGCTCCGAATGGGTCATCACCAAAATGACTCATTTCGATTTCTGAGGCAGTTAATATGATTTTGGTGCCGTTCTTCGGAGAACCCATAAAACGACCCCTATTTTGTTGGCGCAGCCCGTGATTGCTCGCTCTATACACAAAAAGTTTCTGTATCTAAGTCAAGAAGCCCATTGAAGCCAAAAAGAGCATAACCCAGTTAGGATGATTCCAAGTGATTTTTCAGGTTCTCCAGTGTCTGACGTGCATCTGACCGAATTTGGTCATCGAGCTGTTGGCGTGTCTTTTCATCTAGTTTACGTCCAAGAAAGACTTCAGGAAGAGTATAGGTGATTTCATAGGTGACACGAGTTCCGCTAGCCGTGTGTTCAAAAAACCATTTAGCATCTTGGAAGGGTTGCCCCGATAGTGACTTGACATGAAGAGAGCGTCCTAGTTGAAGTTCGACGACCTCCAATTCTTGTGTGAACCGAAAGTCTTTGACACTTACTCCCATAGCAAAACGTGTGCCGACCCCCCAAAGTGCTTCGGTGGTGGGATCGTAACTGGTAACGGAGGCGATGAACTTAGGAACATTCCTATGGTTCACAGCGTATTTGAACACTTGTTCCAGAGGAGCTTTGATTTCGATACTTTCGCTAACATCGACCATCTGTATTTCCCGTTAATGTAAGGTGTTCTTTCAGTTCTTAAAATTTAGCGATGCAGGTATTCTTCCCACTCCCAATCAGTTACCGCTCTATGGATGAATTTATACCATTCTTCTTCCCGGATCTTCTGATAAAGGTCACAGAACTCTTCTCCGAGAACCTTTCGTAGAACAGCATCTTTTTGGAGTGCCTGAAGAGCCCCTTTGAGAGTATCTGGAAGCTGTTTGATTTGCAATTGTTTCAGACGTTTCGAGGATAGATGATACACATCTTCGGTGATAGGTTCTGGAGGCGATAATTCGTGTTCAATGCCATCTATCCCTGCCCCTAACAGAACAGAGAAAAGAAGATAGGGATTAGCTAGGGGATCAGGGGAACGGAATTCGACTGCAGCATTTTCAGTAACTGTAAATAAGGGAACCCGAATAAGGGCAGAGCGATTGAGATACCCCCATGTGATATACACAGGAGCTTCAAACCCAGGAACAAGTCGTTTGAAGGAATTCACCGTTGGGTTCGCAAGAGCTGTTATCCCTGGAGCATGATGAAGAAGCCCAGCAATGAAATGACGTCCAGTTTCTGTAAGGGTTCCATCTGGATTTCCAAGAACATTCTTATTTCCCTTCCACAACTGTAGGTGGCAATGGAGTCCGCTTCCCGCATGGTTGGGGAAAGGTTTGGGCATGAAACTGACTTCAACATCATACAAAGCAGCACGACGACGTAATAAAAGTTTGAACAGCATGAAATTATCCGCAGCCTGCCCAAGCTCTGTGAAGGCCAACTCAATTTCCTGTTGACTTTGCCCATGCTCAGAATGTAACCATGCTGTCTCAATGCCAATTGCCCGTAAATCAAGAGCAGTTTCTAAAAGAAGATCCATCCCTTGATTCTCCGGGAAAATGTCTGCATACCCAGCTGTATCCAAGGGTACTCCTTCATCGACAAGGAAATAAAATTCGGGCTCCAACTTCACTCGGACCTGGTAACCCTTCCCAGCCAATTGTTCGAGATTTCGTTTTAAAATCGTCCGTGGCGCATGGTGATGTGGAATAAGGGCCCCGTCGGATCCCCGTTGAAACACATCAGCAATGACCATCGCACGCCGAGGAATACTATTAGGTAATTCACGGAGAGTGGAAAGATCAGCAACCAACCGCAAATCTGACATCACAATTGACGCTAATCCTTTTACTGAAGAACCATCGAGGCCACTATTCGGAACAGGAACTGCTCCTTTCAACATTACCTTAGTTGAATCAACAGGATGAATGGGCACTGTCATGCCTTTTAGCACACCGTCAATATCAGCAGTGAGTAATTCGACGAAATGGAGTTTTCCTCGATTTTCAGGTTGGCTTGGCTCATCCGACATGAACTGTTCCTCCTGTCAATCATCTGGAAAAATAGACGGGAATTTCAGCTTTTAAAGCTTGATACGAATCAATATTGATCATTTTTCCTTAGTAAATTTGGATAAGTTTATTGGGGAAAACTCTACTTGGAGCATAAGAGGGTACATCGTATGAAAGGGGCGCGATTC
>JBHLPI010000114.1:0-6003 GCA_048939595.1 Promethearchaeota archaeon
GATATAGGCACTGTAAAGATAAACAGAGGCGATTTGGGGAGTGAAGTATCCGATGAGGATTGGGAGAAAGGAGAACAGAAGGGCAAGGGGAAAAGCAATTGCCATAAACTTTTGTCCGTAGCTTCGGAACCACTGGCTGGATTGTAAGCGTTTTAGCCCCACACCAAACAACCTTTGATACTACTGAGAGGGAGTGACGGACCTCGAATTAAAAAAGCTTTTGAACAATGGCACTGACTTTGCAATTGTTGGGTTGTCAGGTAGGTGTGGGTCTCTCTCGTCGTCGATATTTGATGAAGTAATAAGCTAGACCTGCTATGATGACGACACTAATAACAGCACCTACTATGAGAGCTGTAGTGAGGTTTGTGCCCACATAATACACATAGTATAGTCCGTCATTGTTGTCAATTGCAATGTTGTTAAAATTGTCGCGAGCTTGAATATAAAACCGGACTTGCGCCCCAGAAGGCGCAGGATCAAGAGTGACCATGTATATACCGAATGCGATGTCACTTTCAATGAGTTCCATCAAGCGCGGACGCCAATTCGAATAATCGACACTGTAGAAAACCAAAACCTGGTCTATTCCTGATCCACGGCTATCCTGAGTTATTTCCGCAAAAATTCGTACAGGATCTGTATTGAGAGGAGTTGGAGGATCTAACCAAACACCTGTCACAATGGGTGGATAACTGATGGTAGTCACTTGGACTAGGGAAGAATTTTGGTTCCCATTCCCATCAAACACCCGCGCTTCTATGTCAATAGTAGCGCTTCCAGTTGGGATCCAGGAATAATAGTATTCGAAATTTCGAATATGTTCGATAGCAGTAACCCACGAGGTATTGTTGATTCGAACTTGAACGGTTGGAACGTAACGTCCATCAGGGTCTGTCACATTAATCCAAATCGTGTGTTCTTGCCCCTCAGGCAAAATGGCACCCGTTTGAGGAGAATGAATATTGATATGAATTCCTTTGTCAAATATCACCGATATCGCAGTTCGGGTGATCCAGCCTTCGGCGTCATAGGCTCTAGCACTAATAGTATGGGCTCCATACATACCTGTTGCATCGAAAAGGTACTCACAATGTGTAGTGTTCAATCCACTTGTAACATTAATCCATGGACCTCCGTCAATAGAGAGTTCTAAATAGGTCACATCATTGAGTGCATCATCAACGGAGAGCACAATAGGAACATGATTGTTAGGTTCAACAAAATGCTCTGAGGTAGGGGTTATAAAAGTAATTTCTGGAAACCCAGTTTGAGTCGACACAATTGTGGCAAAATCTGCAACAGCTCCCGCTGCCGTTTTTGTAGCTAAAGCACCTATTTCTGCAGAGTATTCAGGTTGGCTAAGAGAATCAGCGACACTGTGAATAAAGGGGTTACTGAGACCGTCATATTCAAAGAACCAGACTGCAGGCATATGGTGGTTCCAAAAGGGACTATGATCACTCATAACCCAATATGCATTTTGCAAGGCTTGAACCGGAGCTCCAACCCAATCGTGCCCAATATCGGTTGCATGTTGGGCAAACCACGCACTCTCGCCTCCATTGTGAACGATATGTGTCTTTATTGTCTCCGGAGTGCTAGGGCTATCCCATAATAACATATCAAAGTTGTATACAATAGCTACAGACACATTATTGTATGCGAGATCAGCCGCTAATGCGGTACTTCCCATCAGGAATTGTTCCTCAGCGTTGAAAGCTACAAACATTATCGTGTAATTGTAGACATATTGAGACAGCACCCGCGCAATTTCTAGAACTGCGGCGACGCCTGAACCATTATCATCAGCTCCTGGTGATCCTGTAGGATAGGTGTCAAGATGTGCTCCGACAATGATACACTGGTTATTAGTTTGACTTCCACCGGGCAGGGTTCCAATCACATTTGGCGGACCTGTGCCGAAGTAGTGGTGTGTAACATTCAGTCCATAGGATTCAAATTGAGTCGATATATAATCAACGGCTAGTTGGTTGCCTAAAGACCCCCAGACACGACTGCCAAAGCCATGAGTCATTTTGCTGAGTTTTGTTTGATACGTCGATGTGGTTATCTGGTTAAGAATTGCTTGAATTTCGTCCGGCGCAGCAGGAGTTAAAGGATTTGACTTCGAAAGTTGATTGACTTCAGATAGTATGAGTGGTAGAGGAGCAGAGTCCCTTTGAGTAATCATGATATCATTTGAAACCATCTCAGTTTCTGGGTGGAAAGTTAACGGAGCGGGATAAAGAATGGGGATAAATCCACCTAAGAGAATAGTCAAGAGAAACAGCGAGAAGAATGTGGATTGACGCATTAAGATCACTTCAGAGATCTGTATATTTCGAAAAGTGAAAGTCCTGCCTTTATTTTTTCCTAATACAGCAAACAAGTCCTTGTCTATACCGGCATCCTTATGCGTGCAATTATTCGGTGGGATTGAGAGAACATACTTCCAGCAGTGTTTGCTGGAACTCATTTAGAATTCCTCGAAACTCATCACGGACTTCGAGATAAAGGTGATTTCGCTGCAATTCCATTGTATACAAAATTTGCAGCAGTTCGCTTTGGAGAAAATCAGCCATTTCTCGATATGCATCAACGAGTGTTAGCATTTGTTTTGAGTACGCACTAAACTCTAGAAAAAGTGAATAGGCTTGGGAAACGCCTAATAGCATATCAGGGCAATCGCGGATATTTTTTTGTAGGGTCTTCATTTTTGCACCGTTGCGGATTCGGTCCCGCATTTCCAACAATTCGAGGTGAGGTCCTTCAAAAATACTTGAAAAGAGTGTCGTGTGGTGACGTTCATAAATCCAGCGGGTCCGATTGGAAAGGCTAACATGCTCTTTAAAGAGCTCATGCACATTTCTAAACGTGGTTATCTTATTATCAAACTCCTCCATTTCAGCGGTTCCAAAATAGCCCGCAGACTCGGTGAGAATATAGGTTGGATGATTTTGCGCATCCTTCACAAAATATTCAATAGCTTCAACCACAAGATTGGCTTTAGTGCTTAAGTCATTATCAGTAATCGCGGCTTCAACCTTTTCATAGCCTGCATCTCGTAAAGTCTTAGATTCCTCTGACACCACATAAGCTAGGACTTCATGGAACCGTTGCATACTTTCGCTGTAGGTTTGTCTGACCGCCTCAGCTAATTTCGGTAAATAGGCAGTTAGTTTGTTGATATGACGTTCTACCGATTGGTACTCATCTAAAAATTGACGCAAAAACCACACTACTCCCTGTGAATCCAACTCATTAATTTGAATCTTTACACGAGGATCACTTGTCGCTCGAACCATCTCAGCAAACATTCGATGATCTGTGATTCCAACGGAAGCAAAAAGCGTGGCCATACTCCGTCTAACACTGCGATAATAGGCGTAATAGATCAGCAAATGATCCAAAAATTCATCCAAATACTCAATCAAGGTGTTAGTATCCACAAGATGATGCTTCAAATCCGGTGACTTTTCTTGAAAGTATTGTACAAGCCGTTGATTGGCGTCAGCTTCGATTTTCTGAGTTTGTTTATTATATCTCTCACCTAGAGCTAGATATCGTTCTAGCAGTTCCCAGATTCGTTCGGGTGGTTGAACTTCTGGAGAGGAGGTATCTTCTGACATTACAAGGCAGCTCTGCATTTTTTGGAGGGGACCGGTTACTCCTTCATCCCTTCTCGGCCAAGTTCCTTTGATAAAATGACCTCGGCCAGTTTCAGAAACACATCATTTACAGCATAATCGGTTTTTGCACTAGTTTCGAAGTATGGCATCCCCTTCTGTGCCGCATACACCTGAACCTCATCAGTGCTAACCAATCGAGAATCAACAAGATCAATCTTGTTCCCTACTAAAATGATAGGAACATCATTCCCAGAAAATTTCCGAATCTGATCATACCATTTATCTACATTCACGAAACTTTGACGCATTGTAATATCGAAGACCAATAAAGCTCCCTTCGCCCCTCGATAATAAATTGGGCGTACCCCCGCATAGCGTTCTTGCCCGGCTGTATCCCAGGCTTGAAGTTTTACGATGTAGTTGTCCAGGGGAAGTGATTTTACAATGAAATCAACGCCGAGGGTTGAGATATAGCCATCTGTGAACGTGCCATAGGCAAAGCGGGTTGTGAGGCTTGTTTTTCCCACCTCTGCGTCACCGACTAGAACAACTTTGAAAAGATAATCGAAGGCATCGTGTGACATAGGCTGGTCCCGGCAGCAGGATTTTTCTAATCCTATTTCCGTGGAAGTGTCACTTAAAGATATGTGTCTCCAAGCATCTTAGGGAGATTCTTGTAGAAAGCTGCGAAGGAAATAAGCCACGCTAACGAGGAAGATATTCAAACCCACGATAGCCTTTCCGTCGTTGGAGTTTCTGCATATCGTACAACTTCTTGAGTTCATTTGAAGCAGTACCTTTAGTTATCCCAATTTCCTCTGCTACTACCGAAGAGGTGACACGTTTCAACTCTTTGGTAATCGCAAGAATTTCACGTTGGGTCGCAGTGAGCTCATCGAATTCTTCAAACCACTCTTCATCTTCAGCAGTCGGACTTGTCTCAACAAAACGTGTCTGATCAAGGGCTGTTGGTGCAAGGGTTGTGACAGGAGGCGGACTTGGACGTTGTTTTATTACCTGCTGAACAAAGTCCCGAGTTATTCTGTCTCCAGCGGGTGTATCTTCTTGGAAGGCTATTGAAATGATGTTTTCACAGAACCGGAGTGTACTCCGTGGATACCCTCGCGTATGGAAATGAATCTCTTCAATAGCTTCCGTATTAAAAGGGATCAGCCCATTGCCACCAAAATGCTCGATTCGCTCGCGGATAAGCTGCTCAGTTTCTTTCACGGTCAAGACTTCGAGACCATTGGGTCCTTCGGTCTCTAAAGTAAATTCCAAGGTTACACGCTCAGCGAGGGGAGGAAAAATACTTGTAAGAGCTCGAGAAAAACCTGTAAGCCCTGCAATAAACACAACTACGGCTGGTAAGTCACTGAGAACGCGGAGCCACCGAACCGTTTTTCGTTTTTCAGTCTCAGCAGTTTCAGAATCATCCTGGGTAAGTGCAAGGGATTGCCCATCATCAATTAATAGCACGATGCGTTGGCGGCTTTGTTGGTAAAACTCCTGAACTTTTGCCACCATCACATCAACAAGGGTGGGTACGGTCTTGTTCTTTTGCATAAGTTGATGATTCATCAATCCGATCAAGGCACTACTTAGAATGGATGAATCGAGTGGCTCTGAGATAAGTAGCGGAACCATTCCCTTTGAATGGGTTAATGAATCTTTAAGCGATCGGAGCACATGGGTTTTACCTGTGCCACGACCGCCCTCAATTAGAATAATATTCCCCGTTCGAAGTTGAATCGTCAGGGGATTGAGGAGCCGTTTTTGCCCTGCAAACACCTCTGGTATAACATCAATACGAAATGGAAAATCAGACCAGCCCAGACTTTTCAATCGTTCATCGAAAGCGAACATCTTCTATCACCAGTGATTGAAGTGTTTACAGCACCTGATTGTTTGATTCCACACTTCTCCCAGATTCGGTCCCATTATGCATCGCTTAAAATCCCGTCTCCCATTCGTCCCAAGAAATTGTTGAAAGCAAAGGGACAGACGACTTCAATGCCACCTGTAGGATCGAAGACTACCATCTCCTTTCCAATTGGACAGAAGAGGGCACAATACCCACCATCGACCAGATGACCATTGCGTTGGCATTGAAATGTTCGGGCGGTGGGGGTGATAAGTTCCAGTACGGCTGTGGCATCAAGTTGGTTCATTGCTTCTTGTAGACGTAGTTTGGGTTGAAGCGCTTTGGCTTTGTTACTCACGCATTCCTCACTCCTCTTTTTTGTTTGGCCAGTGATTCATCTTCACGTAGTTGTGCAATCGTTCGGGCAATTCGCACTCGGAGCGTCGCGGTCACCAAGGGCATCGCTTCTTTGAGTTGCTCCTCGATGCTTGGCGCTTGGAGACGAGC
>JBHLPI010000032.1:0-19166 GCA_048939595.1 Promethearchaeota archaeon
TCTCCTCTTTTCACAGTAAAGATGTCTCAAGCCAGCAAATTAAAAACGGTGAATTCTCTAAGACGCTAGCGAGCAGCTATGTCATTTCTCTACCCTCACGCAAAACGCTCAAGCCTTCTTCTTCCCATCTTGGTCGCAGTGGGTATGATCGCCTTTTTTATCGGCCTTATTTACGTACTCTCATTTTTCGCTCCGCTAATTCCTGGATTAATCGAACTACCCCTTTCTAGTATCTTTCGCTACTTCATTATACCCGTAATCTTTGCTTTTCCTTGGATTCTTTTTGTTTACATCTTTCGGGAACGCACAATCAATGCTTCAGAGATAATGAACAAAAAAGGAAACCTCATTCCCCTCCGGTGGCGAATGCTCTATAGCTTCAACACACTTATCATCCTAGCATTCTTCATTTTCCCCTTTCTCTCCCCCCCACTCGCAATTTTTGCTGCTCTGGTCCTTGCTTATCGTATCGTACACCGATCAGAAAATATCTGGCAAAAGAACCAGGGCACACGGTGTAGTTATACGCTCCTTCTCTTCATTCTCTTGGCAATTGTGCCTGTCTATCTAACAATTATTTGGTTTCAATATTTTATTGCCATTGCTGGGATAATCTTCACTTCTTGGTGGATTCTATTTGATCCCATGTACTTCACATCACTCTGCATCGTTAATGCCCTCGCAATCGGATCACTTCTTCATCTTTCATATGGGACCTTAGATGAAAGCGGAAAACTTCAACATAAGGATAGCCAGAAACTCTGGTTAATTCGCTTTGCAGAATTAGCTTTGTTCGTGGTTTTTTGGGTGTTACTGAATCCTTTCATTTCCTTTTTCTCCCTCCCAATCGGTTCTGGAATGACATTTAATCTCGCTTTTTCAGACCCAATCGGGTTTGCTGGAACTCTCGGAAATATTAGTTATGTTAACTACCTCTGTCTTGGTATCATTGCAATCGTCTATCTGGTCAAATTCGCCGTTGGCATGGGAGGCGACATGAAACTATCCATCTTCGGCATCCTTTTTGCAGCCGCCTTCCTTATCGTGGAAGCACTTAACGGGCTCTTTAGCGTATCAGCCAACTTCCTTCGCCCTGCACTAATGATCGGATCAAGTTTAATCTTCATCTTTGCTTTTGCAATTAGTTTCTTCGCCGCACCAGATGAATTAATGGAACCTACCGAGCTAATTGTAGAAGAAACTGACTCCTTAGAAAAACAAGTTCTCGAAGATGCTGAAACAATGCAGGAAGATGCAGTAGAAGAGACCGACGACTAGATGTTCTTAAGGAACTCTGGGATAGTCGAAAGTTCGACAAGTGGGATATACATCCATGTTCGATCAAAAGTTCCCTTCGCATAATCCCATTGTTCTTCCGGGTCGGCTTTGTATTTGATAAATACACCTTTTGGTGCTTTGTTGGTTTCCACGTAAAGAAAAAGCGGCATACCTTGGAGATCATACCAACCTGGAATCGATGTCATCGTACCCATGATATAATTCGTACCTTTCTTGAAATAGAGAATCGTTGCAGTGCGCTCGCGTGCTGCCCACCAATGGACTAATCGTACAAGATTATCCAAATCTTTGAGCTTCATGAGTGTAGAAGGTTTTAATTTAATATCCGTCAATGTAATCAACCTGCGTCAATAATATCTCTGGAAAATAAAGGCTTTGCTTGCTTAAAATGGGATTAACAGCATTTTTGAGTGAGCATGTTAAGGGCTATGTTGTTATGGCATTTCGCGTAGCCTGTGCACAAATGAACGTAGCGTTAGGAGATAAGAAAACCAACCTTGAAACCGCAGTTCAGATGATAAAAGAAGCTGCAAATCGAGAAGTCGACCTAATTGTATTACCTGAACTTTTTACTACTGGATATTGTTTGGACAAAGCAGGGGTACTCGCCGAATCATCCCAGGGTCACACAATGGAGTTATTACGTGATTTGGCAGGTCGGTTCCGAATTTTCATTGTTGCAGGAAGTATCCTCGAAAAGCGTGATTCACAGATTTTCAATACATGTCATTTGATTGGAAAAGATGGAAAACTGCTTGGACATTATGATAAGATCCACTTATTCCCTCCATTTCGAGAAGATCATTATCTTTCCGCTGGGACCGATACTCCAATAATAAAGACTGAGCTTGGACTGTTTGGTGTTATGATTTGTTTTGATATTCGATTTCCTGAACTTGCAGGAAAATTGGCTTACAATGGAGCTCAAGTATTATTTTGTCCTGCCGAATTTCCTGCTGAAAGAATTGCCGTTTGGGCCACTCTAATTCGAGCCAGAGCAATTGAGAACCAAGTCTTTGTAATCGGATGTAATCGTGTTGGAAGTGATGGAAAAAATCTGTTTGGTGGAAGAAGCGCCATTATTAATCCGGAAGGCCACACATTAGCACAGGCTAATAATGGACACCAACTAATTGACGCAATGATAAATCTTGACGAAATCATAGCAGTTCGAAAAAGCTTGCCTGTGATGAATTTTCGTCACAAAAAATACTAAAACGATTTGGTTTCTTACTAGAAACTTGTCCATTTCAATAGAAGAGCTAGGTTAACCATCTAGCCTAGCTCAGAACGCCGTTTGAGGTATTTATCGCGTAGACGTTGGTATGTATCTTCATCAACGCCTCCTGCACGCTTCCGTTGTTCTAACCGGGCTAGTAATTCATCAATTGCTTGCAGTTCTGAAGTGGCTTCCTCACTTGAAAGTGTACTACTCGAGTTTGATGGCTCAGGTGAACTATTTGGTGTGGGTTCTGGATGGGCAACTGAATTTGAGTTTGCTTGTGAAGATGAGACACCGTTTTGTTCAAGTTGTTCTTCAAGTTTAGCCATCTCAAGCTCTATGGCATCTAGTTGATCTTTGACTTGTTGGTCCATCTCTCCGTCTTCCTCTGACTGCATTCGACGGGATCGAAGGAATCTTGAACTTGTAGAGGATAATTGTTGGGAGTTTGGTGTTGAGGTAGCTGAGGAATTGGATTGAACGCTGCTATTTCCCGTTGCTCCTGGTTGCACAACAATGGTTTCAAGTTGTTCGGCTCTTTTATCCCGTTTAATTCGAGGTTTCGGTCTTGTCCGGCCCATAGGTTCGCCAGAAGCAGATCGTGCCCCACGGGGTGGTTGACGGGAAGAACTTGGTGTTGGTGCAGGCGTTCCACGCCGATCAAGCAATGCACTGGCAAAAATGAAGGGGATTAGCGCAAAGATTAGGACATTTACAATTCCATTTAGTCCAGGATAAAGACCGTCAAGTAAGAGTCCAGAAAAGAATGCTGCGTCAATCATTAAAACGACTGCCACGATTACCCAAAGGCCGATGATGGCACTCGTTCTTTTACTAACCATGCTTCATTTGTCACCTATGCTGGAGTCTTTGTTCCCCGCTTCGCAGAACCGTGTCTCTTTTTTGTTTTCTCCAACCTCGCTATATACTTGTCGCGTAACCTACTGTATAATTGTTTTGAGATTGCGCGTTTCGCAAGCTTCTCATCAAGAGATTCTAAAAGGTGTTGAATCGCTTTTTCAGAAAATCCTTCATCATCTTCCACCTCGCCATTCTCTTCCTCTTGTCCTACGGTATCAACTTCGTCACTAGACCGCGGATCCCGCGCCAACTGTTCATTTAATGATTTAACCCGTTGTTCTAATTCTGCAATTCGTTGTCGCAACCCCGACGTTGAGCCGCCTGGTTCCTGTACAGGGGAGGGTTTAGGACTTGCTGGTGTTAGGTCTACTTCCAAAGTTAGAGACTCTTTATATTCAATTGGTTCTAGCCCTGGTTCTTCTTCAGAAATCTGAGTAGCTTGAGACTCAATCTCGATGTCAGTTGAACTTATATCCTGACTGGGAGGTTCTGGGACCGCTTCATACTCAGATGTTCGATAGACATAGATAATGCCCACCGCAAGGAGAGAAATAATTACGGCTAGTATAGCGATGATGGGATTTTCAAACCAAAAAACAATACCAATAACAACTACAACGCAAAGACAACAATACACCCATTGTTCACGCGTTCGATTCATCACCGTCCAACCTAAACCGTGTTCTTGTTACGTGTTTCCCTCATCAAGCCACATCCAACTATTGCTCTCCTGATTGGCAGCTTAAAAAACTGCGTGTAGCACACAATGTATCAAAAAAGCTAGCGATAAACACACATTTAAGCCATTTTCCTGCAGAATGCCTGAGTGGTGTCCACCAAATGTCTAAACTCCCCCCAGGAAAGGTTTCTCCAAAACTTCTAGAAAAAGACGTATTTCCCTTTCTCGGTGCTGATGATTCTGATGTCCTTCATGGACCTGGAATCGGTCGAGACGCAGCTCTAGTGCGAGTTGGTCGCCAAGTAATAGTTGCTACAACTGATCCAATCACTGGGGTAATCCAAAATATCGGATCCTATGTTGTCCATATTTGCGCCAATGATGTCGCCACCTTTGGAATACGTCCTCGATGGTTCTTGGCCACGATTCTGCTTCCTGAATCGGTCGAATCTCAATTGCTGAAACAAATCATGATTTCTATGCATTCTGCTGCTAAGGAGTTAGAGATTAGTATTATTGGTGGTCATACAGAGGTCACCGCCGGTTTAAATCGACCCATAATCATTGGTTTCATGTTGGGGATAGCTGAAGAGAATAAGTATGTGACCTCCTCTCAAGCGCGGCCAGATAATTCCATAATCTTAACTAAAGGCGTTGCTCTTGAAGGGACGGCGATTTTGGCCACAGAACGAGAAAAATTCCTTCGAAGTAAACTCCCTGATTCGCTGGTCAACCATGCACAACAATACATTCATCGAATCAATGTGGTTCCTGAAGCCCTCAAAGCAATGTCAACAGGAGCGGTTACAGCCATGCATGATCCAACCGAGGGTGGAGTAGCTAATGGGTTGCATGAACTCGCCAACGCATCCGGACTGGGATTTATTATCGACCGAAGCAAGTTGGTTATTCATGAAGAAACAGATCAAATCTGTCAGTTGTTTGAAATCAATCCTCTGAACCTAATAGCCAGTGGAGCGATGTTGATGGCTGTTGAATCAGACCGTGCTTCAACAGTATTGCAATTACTAGAAGATGAAGGCATTCCCGCTGCCATTATTGGGCGTCTTCTTAAAGATTCCAGCCAAAGAACAATAATCGAAGAGGATGGAACCGTAAAACCATTACAACAACCAGAAACAGATGCTCTTTGGGAGGCCCTCACTAAATCAAAATGAGAGTACTTCTTACTTTTTCTTAAGAATCAAGGGTCTGATAATATCTAAGAGTCTATGAGCTACTTTCGTTTTCGTTGCCTTCGGGACATGAATTACCTTCTTCTTTCCATCAACAACAAACAATTCATTAGTCGACGTACCAAATCCTACACCCTCTCGGCCAACGTCATTGGCTACAATTAAATCCGCATTCGCTTTAGTCAATCGATTATGTGCTCGTGCAATTAGTTCCTCATCCGAAACACCATATTCTGCTTTGAAAAGAATGAGAAACACAGATTTTTGCACACCTTTGATAGCATCTACAATTTTGGGCGTGGGCTTAAAGACTATCGAAAGGCTTTGTGTCTTTGCAGTGGGAATCTTCTCTTTTTGGCGTGTTTTAGGAGTCCAATCTGCAACGGCTGCAGCTGCAATAACCACATCGAATTTCTTCGCCTTTAGCTCATTCGTTACTGCATCAAACATCTCTTGCGTGGTTTCTACATCTATAACCTTTACTTTCTCCGGTGGTGGTTCACTTCCATGCCCGTACACGAGAGTAACCTTTGCTCCTCGATCAAAAGCGGCTTTAGCGATTTCAATACCCATTCGACCTGAACTTTTACTTGTAACTATCCGAACAGGATCAATGTACTCAAGGGTTGGTCCAGCGGTAATTAGAAACTCTAATCCTGCCAGATCATGTTGGTTTCCAAAGTGACGAAGAATATGATTTACTACTTCTTGTGGGGTGGCAATCTTTGCTTTTCCTTCTTCCATTCGTGGCCCAATGAACTCAACGTTGAGTCCTTTTAGTTTCTCAATGTTTTCACGGACAATGGGATGCTTGTACATAGAGACATGCATCGCAGGAACTATAATAATTGGAATACCAGACCCAAACGCGGTTGTAATGGTTGAGGTAACTGGGGTATCATCAACACCCATGGCTATCTTTGATATTGTGTTTGCTGTAGCAGGGGCAACTAAAATCAAATCCGCTTTTTCCGCGTGCTCTCCTGCAAGGGCTATATGTTCGATTTGCCCAGTTAATTTTGTTACAACGGGATTGCCAGTTGCCCACTCCATTAAGTACGGATGAATTATTTCGTGAGCGGCTTCGGAGAAAACCGCTATCACTTCTGCACCATATCGCATTAGTAATCGTGCAATCTCAGAACTTTGTACAGCTGCCACACTGCCCGTAACACAGAGAACAATAAACTTACCACGAAGCTGGGTACCTAAGGTTTCAACAATATCCTTTGAAGGATGAGTATCCATTGGCATTTCTATCACAAGCGTATTTCATTTTCTAGCATTCTTAATGGTATGTGTGGTGTCTATCTGGATATTTTCCAGTTCGAACTTCGTTCATGAATTCTTTCACAGCCTGCCCAATGATGTTGTTCAGGCTAGTATATTGTTTAACGAATTTAGGAACATGATCATTACTAGCTAGTCCAAGAAGTTCTGTGATAACAAGAACTTGTCCATCACAGTGCTTGCCTGCTCCAATTCCTATAGTCGGTGCCCTCACATCATGAGTGATCTTTTTTGCTAACCATTCAGGTACGCATTCTAGGACGATTGCAAAAACCCCAAGCTTGTCAAGTTCCAATGAATCACGCCAAATTTGGTCAGCCTGTTCAGGTGTTTTTCCTTGAACTCTGAATTTCTCAGCAGATTGTGGTAAAAGCCCAACATGGCCCATGACAGGAATGTTATTGGCTAGAAGAATTCTGATCACTTCGGGTTGGTTTCCTTCAATCTTTACTGCATGCGCTCCTACCTTGCGCAGTTGCTTAGCATTAGCTAAAGCCTGTTCAGGAGTGTCATAACTATGAATCGGCATATCGGCAACGATGAAAGTTTCTTTTGCGCCATTAGCGACCGCACGAGTATGATAGATCATAGCTTCCATGGAAACTTCTTTAGTATCAGGGTTACCTTGAAAGACCATCCCCAGGCTATCACCCACCAAGATTAGATCGATGTTTGCAGCATCAAGGATTCTTGCCATCTGGTAATCATAAGCGGTGAGCATAGTGACCTTAGTCTTTCCTTTCATTGAACGAATTTCATCAATTGTCATCATGATTGTCTCTCCAAGAATCGGACTAGTTGTGTGATTGTTTCATTGACTGGTGTGGCTATTTTGTGATGTTTACCTAACTCCACGATTTTTCCATTTAGAAAATTAATTTCTGTTTTTCGTCCATGCCGAATATCTTGAAGCATTGAGGTTCGGTTTTCGAAACTGGGGAACTGTGTTTCCATTATCTGGAGTAGACTCAAATCGATTTCAACACCTTCTGCTTTTCCCACTTCAATGCATTCTTCAATGATTTTCTGGCGAATTGGGGCAAGTGTTGGTGATACGAGCTCCTTAGTTGGTGCTCGAAGAATAGCACTTAATGGATTTGCTACACAATTTATTGCTGCTTTTCTCCAAATATCTGTTTGAAAATTTTCTGAATTGATACCCTGGATTCCTGAATTATTAAGAAATTGTAGGGTTTCCTTTGAAAGGTCATCGGAATCCAGTAAAGTGAAGCCCAATCGTACATGGATGCGCCCTGGTTCAAGGAGTTCGGCTCCAAAGGCAACGATTCCTCGAATTAAATGACTTTTTGATGCTAGGATTTTGTGAGCAACCGCTTCTATTCCTAAACCATTTTGTAGCAGTAAAATAACCGTATCCTTTTGTATCAATGACCGGATTGGAGAAAGGGCTGCCTTTAGCTGATGGGCTTTCACCGTTACAAGTAGAAGCGATTTTGGAGGGATGGTGGAAATCTTCGTTGCTGTTGCCATCTGGTAAGTACCCGCTTTATCACCCTCGATGTGCAATCCTTTGTCACGAATCGCGTTCATGTGAGCAGGCCTACCAATTAGAGTAACTGGGTTGTTCTGGGAAAGGAGTGCACCATACACGGAACCGATGGAACCTGCTCCGAGAACAATTACATGATCAAACGTCATTCAGGTGTACCCCCAACATTATCATGAATTTGTTCCTGTGATAATTTTGATAATCGGCCATTTATCTGATGAATCGCTTCCGCGAGGTTTTGTTGGTTATTAAAATCCCTGAGAATCTTCTGAAGGTGTTCTTCGGGTTCTTTCCGAAGTTTTCTCACAGATTTAATTAGTAAGGGCAAAGCTCGAACAATGTTATCGACTATCGTAATGTTTGCCATCTGCGCTGTCCGTGAAAGTGGGTTCAAATCCACTGTAATAACCTGTTTTCCTAATCGGACCAGTCCCTCCGTTCGATCACCATCCTCGAGAGGAACAAAAGCCACATCTGAAATGAACAGGCCTCGATGGTCAACGACGCGTCTTTCACTATGTATTTCGGGAATGGTTTCATGAAAGGAAGAATCAATACCATAGATTTCCTTTGCACCCGCATTCTTGAGGACCTTTGCTATTGCTGTTTCTCGCTCCTTCGATCGATGATACAAATTAATCTCTAATTTTGCGCCTGAAACCTTTGCTAGTTTCACTAACTCAATGGGAACTAGAGCAGCAACATTGCCATTTACTGATAACACCGAGTTTTGCCCCAGCAAGAGTCTTGCTGCCGCAGCATTAATGGCATGTTTTGCATTCTCTGTGGTAACTTCTCCAACCAGATAGTCGAAGGCTTCCCCTCTCCCATGGGCAAAGAGGCCAAAAGCTGATGTTACTCCAATTTCAAAACCATGGACAAGTTTTGCCCGAATCCGCAGGGAGGTAGCTCTTGGATGTCGGGGGGAGACTTCATTTTCATGCATCTATTACTCTCGCTCCTTCACAATCAATTTCCATAACCATGATCTGATTTTCCGAGATCTTGTGGTGTTCAAATATCCTCGTTAAGTCCTGTATTTGATCAGGACCGACGATTGAGAAGACATTTTCACCGAATATAGCAGAACTGCATACAATGCCGTCGTCATCTGCTTCCTGAAGTACCGCATTAACGCGTTTCGTGATTATACCAATGTGTTCTGCAAAATTACGGGAATACTCCAGAAAATTCGATACTGTGGGATTGGCTCGGAGAGCATCAGTGAGTATGCCTCCACGTTCATTGATGAGCCTGCGCGAATTCGGGTTATTGAGGTGCAAGGGAGTGGGTATAGGTCCAAAGGGTAAGCATACGACTTTATACTCGTTACTATTCGGTAAGGTCTCCACCTGGCCTACTCCAGGTCCCCCCGCTATACTCCGGATTTCAATTCCTCCCACGAGTTCTGCTATCACTGAACCTAATCCCGTACGGTGCTGGACTTCTGCAATGTGAGCGATTTGGGCTGCTTCAAGCGTTGATAAATCAAGCTCCATTACTTCTTTCATTGCTAAAGCTAGACTGAGCGCGCCAGCCCCGCTAGTACCAAACCCCGAACCTATGGGTAATTCAACTTGATGGTTAATTTGAACTTCATATGGTTTTGAAGGACCAAGCTCAAGAAAACGAGTGGCAATGGTACGTGATACGGGTGCAGGGGAAGAGATGTCACCATTAATCGCTATCTTAATTTTTACAGCATTTGCTGGCTTGGCTTCGATGGTAGTAGTAACTCCTCGGCTCACAGATACACCGGCCCCCCTTGATCCTTTTTCTAGCAAGTTCTCCGAGTCGTCACAAATTTGGAAGAAGCCGGTGATATGTCCAGGGGAGAAGGCTCGTGTCTTTTTCATTGTGGATTTTACTCTTGTTGATTGTTCAGTTATTTTGTAATTCGCGTGGTGTTATTTGAGAAAATAAATATTCTGCAACTTGAATTTAAATAATTTAAATTCTATACTCAATTTTACACGAAATGAAAATTAAAAACGCCATTAGCTTAAAGAAGCATTTACACTGAATGCTTACACTGTATGTTACATGTATCCGCCTTCTGCCCTGCAGGAATCTCCAGTTTCTTTCAAGCTGTAACTACCAAGTCAGCTCCAGCTACAATGGATGAAGCTTGTAGAATAGGGGCTCGGGGTGGTGGGTTCATTTTAGAGAAGGGCGTTCACACTCAGATCACCATCGAGCCTGCAAAGACAAATCAGATAGAGGTTATCATTAATGGGCGAAAAGCTCCGGAGGCCAAGGTCACCCAAGAAGTGTGCCAGTTACTTCTTCAGACCATTGAGGCGCAGTATAGACTTCATGTTGATCATAAGGTAGAAATTCCAATTGGTGCTGGTTATGGTGCGAGTGCGGCGGGTGCAGTCAGTACAGCTATGGCCCTTAACCGGGCATTAGAACTGAATCTAACCTTAAATAGAATCGGTCAGTTCGCGCATTTTGCGGAAATTCGATGTGCAACTGGGCTTGGAAGTGTAAGTGGAGTCATTCGTGGAGGGTTGATACTAATCCTTGAACCTGGCGCACCAGGTTATGATCGAGTTGACTGGATTCCGCTCGATCCTGCATATCGGATTGTAACTGGCAGTTTTGCTCCAATATCAAAAGCGGATATCCTCTTCTCTGAGAAAGCGTTATGGAGCGTTAATCGTGAAGGCCAAAGGGTGTTAGAACAAGTTCAACAGAAGCCGACCCCCGCTCATTTCATGCACCTTTGTCTTGGGTTCGCAAAGAAAGTGGGCTTCCTCACTCCTCGGGTAGCTAACGTGTTAGAAAGAGTTCAGGACGCAGGTGCAATTGGAGCTACACAGAATATGATTGGTGAAGCTTTTCACGCATTAGTGCACGCAGATTCAGTCGATTCAGTGGTAAAGTCGGTGGAACATCTATTTCCCCCAAATTCCATTCTCGTTTCAGAAGTATCTTCGGTTGAACCAAGATATACATAAATGAGGAGTGTCTTGTAGCAAATAGAAGTGAGAGTGATGAAACAGGTTTCATCTTTTTTTCCTCAAATGCCTAAAACTCTTCTCCTTTCTATAACGGCGTTGATGACAGCTCTCATAGCTGTGCTAACAGTTTCTTTTCAAATCGCAATCCCTGCCACCCAGGGGTACTTCAATTTGGGCGAAGTTGGCGTCTATATTACGGCAATTCTCTTTGGTCCCATTATCGGAAGCTTCGCAGGAGGCGTTGGATCGATGATCGCAGATCTAGCCACTGGATATGCCCACTATGCTCCCGGAACCTTACTTATCAAAGGTCTTGAAGGCTTTATTGTCGGTTACTTGAGTTGGGCCTTTAGAGACCGCTTTGAACCTAAGCAGTTACGCTACCTTGGAGTTAGCCTAGGTCTTGGATTAGCCCTTTGTATGGTACTCATTGGAGTTCTTCGCTTTAGCGGTGAGCTTGCCCGTTTGGAGAGTCCTTGGTGGGAAATTCCCTTTTTCCTACCTTCTTGGGTGTGGTTTATTCTCGCTATTTTTCTTGGATCAATGACTATTTTTCTAACACTTAGATACGATGCTAAAGTTGCTTGGAATGTTACTGCCATGCTCTTTGGTGGTTTTGTTATGATGACCGGTTACTTCCTCTATCAATTCTTCATCTTCCAATATGCAGCCATCGCGGAGTTACCTTTCAATTTCATGCAAGTCATGGTAGGTATTCTTGTGGCACTCCCAATTACACAGCGATTATTACTCACTGTGAAGAATTTAGGGTGGATACACCAATCATAATGGTGAGCGCAGGTTTTTAGGGAGTCGAATCAAGTGTTATTGCCAATATTCGACCTTTTCTGTGTTGTCTATGACTGAGCCACCCGATATCGAGGATCCAATGGAAGCGATTATGCAGATACTCCGGGAGGCGGAGCAAAGCGTCGATGGCATCCAAGGTGTGGCTGTCGTCTCAACTGATGGTCTCCCGATGGCGAGTGCCGTTGATGCAAAAATTGAGGAGGCCGAACTAGCTGCTTTGGCTTCATCAATGCTCTCTATTGGATCTACAACAATGGATAATCTCAAAAAAGGCGAATTGGACAATATCTATGTAAAATGTGACCGGGGTTACATTCTTCTCCGATATAGTGGACCGTTAGCCGTGGTTCTGTTCATTACAGAAAAAGATGCGCGTTTAGGACCGTTAATGCTTGAGCTGAAACGAACTGCTGCAAGGCTTGAAAAAATGCTTGGATTTGGCTAGACCCGTGACAGGTTTAGAAGCCCAAGCTTTTGATTACCTCATCAACTCCAATGTCTTTGCGAACACTTGTTCGGAAGACCTTTAGGTTCGGATTAATTTGCTTGGCATCGCGTTCTAGTTGGTCAACATCGACTTCCATCACATCGGCTAAATCGATTTTATTAATAACAAGGATGTTGGCTTCATGAAACATAACAGGGTGTTTTTGAATCATCCAAGGGCCTTCCGTTA
Organism: Promethearchaeota archaeon; assembly: GCA_048939595.1. Classification (GTDB taxonomy): domain Archaea; phylum Asgardarchaeota; class Hermodarchaeia; order Hermodarchaeales; family Hermodarchaeaceae; genus Hermodarchaeum. The sequence goes on from JBHLPI010000032.1 coordinate 12,510, forward strand.
CACTGACGACTACAAGTCGTAGGTGGCTTCCTAAGGGAAAATCAGCTGGGCAGATGAGATTTCCAACATTTTCAATTATGATGATCTTAGTTTTGTCTACATTCGCTGAATCAAGGGCCTTTTTAATCAACTTCGCATCGAGATGGCATTCAACACCGGTATTGACCTGTATTGTCTTTACTCCATGCTTAGCGATCCGATCTGCATCAATAGTAGTCGTAACGTCACCTGCGATAACTAGAATTTCCTCTCGACGATGAGCTAACTTCTGTGAAATTGTTTCAATCAACGAGGTTTTTCCTGACCCCACACTTCCCAGAATGTTAATAGTACGAATGCCCAGCTTGTTAAAGTAATCAAGATTCTCCTGCGCAAGAGATTTATTTCGATCCATAAAATTTTCTTCTACCGAGATGTCAATTGTTTCTGAATTAGACGGGTGGGAGTGCCCATGACTATGACCATTGGGATGTGAATGATGGCGCTCGCCTTCATCCGGAGTAATAATCGATCGTTTCCGCTCTTCATCTTTTGGTGCCATTTGTAGACCTCCGAAACTGTGGGTTTATCCCACACCAGTACTTTTTGAATCATTCCTTCCTTCTAATCAATAAATAAAAGGCGACTAAAATCTCAACTTTTTTACATAAATAGAAGTTGCTTTCATTATTCATTTGGTTGGAGGTATTTTGGTGCAGGCTATCCATATTACAGAAACTCGAGCTATTGTCCCCGTTACTCGAAAATTAACTCAAATGCGATTTAGTTTAGAAGATCTTGTTGGTTCTGCGGCACCAAGTGACGAAGCTGGCTCTTCAGGAACCAAACGAGGTCGAATGAGTACTCGTCGTATTGGACAACTACTTCCCAATGCCGTCTTGCAATGTCAAAGAGCGTCATCATCCTTTATCGAACTAACTCTCACCTACGATCGGATGATTAAAATCCCTGAACTTGGGGGACGCGAAAGGCGTTATCGCATCATTCCCTATACAGTGTCATCACCAATTCTCTGGCGCCCTGAAACAGGATTTTGTTTCATAATGGATATCCCAAGTCGTGCCATTGATGCCGCTACCTGGATTCTATCCTCTGCAGTCCTTGGGTATCCAGGTCGGTTATCCACTTTTGATATCGATACAAGGAAAATGAGCAACATAATAAGGTCTTTAACGAGTTCTTCAAATGGAGGTCCTGGTGAACTAGTCCGTGCAGTATTTCGAGACATTGAAATCAATGGAAATGAGCTAGACGAAGTCAACATTCGTGCCCGGGATTTGAACAAAATAGGCCTTTACAAGGATATCCAGAAGACCGCAGCTTCATTGCACGCTATTAGTTTCATAACACCTCTTATCGACCAAATCGGGCGTCCACTTTCCTGTCGCATCGATCAGGCTGGAAGCATACTAGTTTATTCACAACGGCTCTCTAACAAGGCACTCCGTGCTCTTGTTCTCTGGTTTGAGAGCTTGCTTGCGAAGTAATCTATAGGCAATCCGCATGCTAACTAGTTTCCACTAAGCTTATGTGCAGTTAGTCGAACTTAAGAAGCATCTTCACGTGAGGATATCATCCATGGTCTTAATAACAAGCGGGAGCCCCTCAAAATTCTTGGCTTGGAATGTTGCCCAAGCGCTCAAAGCGAAGTACCTGAATACTGAGGTAAAGCATTTTCCTGATGGTGAAACCTACGTAAGGTTTCTCGGTGAAGTCGCAAAAGAGGAAATCATTGTGGTCCAATCCCTTGCCATAAAGCCAAACGACCATCTCATTGAACTTTTTCTTATGCTTGACGCCCTCAAAGACCTAAAGGCAAAACGGGTCATTACCGTTCTACCTTACTTTGCTTATGCCAGACAAGATGAACGATTTAAGCCAGGGGAAGCAATCAGTCTGAAAACTATCAGCCGGCTTGTTGAAGCTGCAGGGTCTGATTATATTTTCACAATCGATTCGCATCGTCATCGAGTTGTTGATCAAGACGATCTTACAACTGTTCCTTTACATGATTTAACAGCAATGGCTGAGCTTGCTCATTACATGAATAAGAAACACACTCTCAAGAATCCCGCCGTCATTGGACCTGATGCCGAAGCAGGTGCTTGGGCGAAAACGGCAGCTGATGCATTATCTGTAGATTATGATGCCCTTGAAAAGGAACGCCATGATGCAGAAACCGTTGAAATCAAACCCCGAAGATTAGATCTCAAGGGGAGAGATGTGTTAGTCGTAGACGATATTATTAGTACAGGAAACACTATCATCAAAGCAATCGGTGTTCTGAAGGATAATGGTGCAAATAACATCTACGTTGCATGTACGCATCCTCTTCTTGTCCTCAATGCACTTGTCCGAATCTATGAAGCTGGTGCCTTAGACGTTGTTGGTACTGATACTGTCCCCTCAGCCATTAGTCACGTATCGGTTGCTCCAGTAATTGCCAACGCAATAAAGAATCTAAAATAGCCGGTGAATTCCATGTCTGAATCTCCTCGAAAATTCTGGAAAGCCCTCAAATGCCCAATTTGTGGTGAGCGTGCAGTCTTCTATGTCACAACGGATGCAGTGAAAGATGCTACCCAATATCCAGTCCCATTCGAGGTCATACATGAAGATCACAAATTTAAAATCTTTCTCGATTCAGGGCTTCTTATTAGTAGAATAGAGGAACCCAAAGAAGTTCCCCCAACACCAGCAAAACAAAAAGCGAAAACCAAAAGCAAAAAGACTAAATAAGGCAAATTCGCTTTTTTGCGCTGTAGCCCGTTAGTGTAGATTACTCCCCTGTGAGTAGACACATTGGTCAATCATCCGAGGCTCTGGGCCTATTAATCATAATGGGAGAGAAACCTTGGGACCGCGGTTCGAATCCGCGACGGGCTACCATTCTTTTTCAGGCTCACCGATCAAAAAATGGATTTTTTCCTGTGGCTGCTAGAGGAATACCAATGATGATTGTGGATTCAGGCATCAGTTTCAATCGGTAGGCCGCGGTTCCTGCTCGGAAGAAGATCCGATTATCAACGTTGTGAATTTGAGCGGTCTTTACTGCGCTTCCCAATGCAATTCCTAGGTCTATTGCCTTGATAATACAAGTGGGACCTGCAAAGAATCGGCCTTCTTTTCTTCCGACTTTTAGCATTTGACTACAGTTGTCGAATCCACAAGCACCGCATTGTGTACCTAAGGTCTTTGGCCCTTTGAGCCCGACTAAGAATAAGGCTGGACATTGCTCAATGTTCTTAGCATCTCGGGTCCAGTGATCCGTAGGGTCTTTTGATATTTTATACATCTCTTTAGCAACTGCGTCCTTCTCTTTTCCAGTCAAAATCATCGTTTCGATATCGTCTTCACCACGACCCTTTGGCGCAGTCCGAGCTGCAAGCAGCATTAATCGAGCAATATCTAACACCGCTTTCGTTTCTTCTTCTGATCCAGAAATACGCATAGAAACACCGAGTCCTTGAAGTACATTTGGTAATTTTAGGCTTTACCTTCAACTGTTAAGATTATATGCCCAACCATCTAACAATCCCTCACCATGGTTGAGTCGAAATATGATGTAGTTATTGTAGGTGCAGGTCCCGCAGGTCTATTAGCATCAGAAATCATCGCCAAGCGAGGATTTACTGTTGCAGTAGTTGAAAAAGATCAGATTCCTGGAAAAACGAAACCATGTGGCGGCTTCCTCACCTCCGAAGGTGTTAGTATTGCTGAAATCCCAGTGGAACTCGCGGAGAGGAGGACGAGTGGGTTATCACTTTCAATACCTGGGCATCCACTACGCCATATCAATTACCCTCAACCTATTGGAATCCAAATTACACGAGAAGCACTGGGACGCTTTTTATGCCAACGTACCCAAAGCTCGGGGGCTCAGATCTTTCTTCAACACCAAATGATAAGCTGTTTTCGTGAAGATTCAGGGTGGCGATTGATTCTTAGAGGGAAGATAAAGGAACTACACTCTTCGATTTTAATTGGAGCAGATGGGGTCAATTCTACGGTTGCACGCGAAACCGGGTTTCGACATCGGTTTAACAAGGATCAGCTTGGTATTACAGTTCAAGCGCACATCACCTTATCTGAAGCTCAAATCTCTTCACGATTTGGTTCTCGTATGGAGCTTTATTATGGAAGGGAAATCTGTCCATATGGGTATCTGTGGATTTTTCCTAAAAGAAATTCAGTATATGTAGGCGTAGGCTCTCTTCTTAGTGCGGTTCATGACAGGCTCGAACCTTACTTACACAATTTCATCAGGAACCATCCAATTGGAAAGCGACAACTTGCTGGAGGGACAATTCAACGGGTGGAAAGAGCGTTGGTTCCATTAACCTATGAGCGGCGGTCTACTGCTGATGGGGTCTTATTAGCTGGAGATGCCGCAGGACACTGCAGTGCCATAACTGGAGAAGGTATTCATTACGCCTTTATGGCTGGCAAAATCGCGGGCGAAGTCAGCACCGAAGCAATTGCTAATGGTGATACAAGTGCTTGCTTCCTTCGTAAGTATGAAAAGCAATGGACTCATACCTTCGGGAGTGATCTCAAATGGGGATTACGTCTTCGCAATCTTTTCTATCGTGGAATGACGTCCCAAAATGTTAGCTCAGGAATTACCGCTAACAAACGATTTCTACAACTAGCCGCGGATCTGATTGTTGGAGTCCGTCCATATCGAAATACAATCCTACGTGCCCTTCCTCACTATCTCTGGCAACGAATGAAATCAATCGGATTCCGCTCTTAGGCTTCTTGAGCTGGGATCCACCAACCCGAAAAACTAATTTTTCTGCATACTCAGCTATTCGTTAAGCACTTCGATGTTACCTGTAATAGTTTGAGGAAAATTATTTGCCTGATAATATTCGAATATCAATAGGAACTGCTTCATTGCTAGGTTTGGTCCAATGTAAATTAGATGCTTTGCCCACCACTGCATACACCATGACCTATGTGAAAACTCGTTGTAGTGCGAATTGCGCATTTTGTGCCCAAGCACGGGAAAGTGAAGCCAAAGCTAACCAACTTTCTCGGGTCACATGGCCTTCATATCCACTAGATGAGGTTACTGTGACACTCGCTGAAACCGGAACTGCTTCCCCTTTTAGACGTCTCTGTATCCAGACAGTGTGCTATCCCAGTCTCATTACTGACCTCGCATCTCTCATTAGCGAATTTAAAAAAATCGTACCTTATATTCCAATCTCACTCGCGCTCCCTCCGCTTAATGCGAATCAACTGCAAGCTCTGTATGATTATGGAGTCGATCGAGTTGCAATCTCTCTTGACGCAGTCACTCCCGAACTCTTTGATTCTATCAAAGGAAGTAATGTTCACGGTCCTTTTACGTGGAATCAACACTGGCGCACCTTAAACATTGCCCAATCTATCTTTGGCTCGCATCGCACCACAACTCATCTTATCATTGGGCTGGGAGAAACTGAACAACAGACAGTCTTTCTAATCCAAGAACTAGTCAACAACGGCATTACAATCGGCTTGTTTCCGTTTACACCAATCGTCGGCACCCCATTAGAAAATCATCATCGTCCATCTCTGGGAAATTACCGTCGCATACAATTAGCCCATTACCTCCTTCAGAACCATGTCATAACAGCAGCAGATATCAGGTTCAACGCCTCACGGCAAATCACCAGATTTGGACTAACTAGGGAACAACTTGCTGATGTAATTGCACGAGGGAAGGCTTTTCAAACATCCGGCTGCCCTTCATGTAACCGTCCCTTCTTCACAGAAACGCCCAGAGGTCCACTCTATAATTACCCCTTTCCTCCTTCAGATGAAGCTCTTCAAGAAATCAAATTTCAATTAACTGGAGTCCTATAAAACATGGCAAAATTATGGCGCTTAATTCGGACTGGAATTTTCAATGCCTTTGAAAATATGGCAATTGACCATGTTTTGTTAGACGGCTGTCATAAAGATACTGCTGCAAATACGATCCGATTTTACCGTTGGAATCCCTCTGCGGTCTCAATCGGGCGATTTCAACACCTTGAAGACGAAGTCGATGTTGAAGCCTGCCAAAAACTGAACATCGATATTGTACGACGGCTCTCAAGTGGAGGCGCCGTCTATCATGATTTTGAAGGAGAACTAACCTACAGTATAATCTGCCGAACCGTTGACACCCAACTACCCTCAGACGTAATTGAAACCTATCAGTACCTTTGCAGCGGACTACTCGTTGGCCTCAACCGCCTTGGGGTTACTGCCAAATTCGCCTCCGGCTCAGAGAATTATTGTCCCAATCTCTTTGTGAAAAAGCGTAAAATATCCGGAAACGCCCAATCCCGTCGCGGCAACACCCTCCTTCAACATGGCACAATACTCAGAACGCTAGACCTTCACAAAATGTTCACATTTCTTAAAATCAACAAAAGGAAAGCAGATGCTGATGGTATCAACAGAGCTGCAATGTCATTGACATCACTTCAACACGAACTAGGAAAACCACCTTCCTTTGGCCAAATCGAAGAAGCTCTTATTGAAGGGCTTTCTGGAACATTACCTGCACGATTCTACGAAGAAGGCCTAACCGATGCTGAACTGCAATCAGCCCGTCAAATCGCCAAATCGTGGTATGCTAAAAAAGACTGGACCTACCAACGGGGGCTAACAAAATGA
>JBHLPI010000033.1:0-19077 GCA_048939595.1 Promethearchaeota archaeon
GGAGATAAATTCAACAAAATGGTCTTAGAACCGGATGGGTCTCTCAAATCATATTTCCATGTTCTTGTTAATGGACGGCATGTCAGGCTCCAACAAGGGCTACAGACGCCTCTAACTGACGGTGATGTCGTAGCGATATTCCCACCCATAGGCGGCGGAGTTAGCAGCTAGGAGAGTTGTTTTCGCCTCTTAGTCGCTCTTTTTTGCCTGGCCCATGGCCTTAATTGTAGCTGTTAACTCTTTACCATTGTCTTTTAGAATAGTGCGTTCAATGATAGTGCCTTGTACAATGATATCGGCGCCAGCCGCAGCGGCTCCTGCGGCTTGATCTGGAGTGTAAATTCCTCCACCAACAGCAACGGGAACATCAATTGTTTTTGAAACTAATTTGATCATGGGGAGGGGTACAGTATTTTCTGCGCCTGAGCCGGCTTCAAGATAGATGAAATTGAATCCCATATATTGGGCAGCTAATGAATAGCCAACCGCAATTTCTGGTTTATCGCGGGGAATAAGTCGTGCGTCACCGACAAATCCTGCGGTGCCTCCAGGGTGGACAATGAGATAAGCCATCGAGATGGCTTCAAGATTATAGTCTTTGACGTGACGTGCTCCCAGGGTTTGGACATCTATCATCCAGTAGGTATTTCGGGAATTCAAAAGACTCATGAAAAAAACAGCATCCGCAGAACGTGAAAGCCCAGATACATTGCCAGGGAACAAAATGACAGGAATATTCACCTGTTTCTTGATTTCTTTTACTGTCTCGTCAATGATGCCAAAGGCGGTTGAGCCGCCAACCATAATGCCATTACTTCCTGCCTTCTCCGCAAGATTAGCTATTTGGCTTGCTTCTTTAGCGGATTGCTTGATGGGGTCAGGATCGATGAGTGTTAGATGTGCAACTCTTTCATCTTCGATGATTTTGAGGATGCTTTTCCAAACCGGACCTACATTTGTCATTATAATTCCCTGGATTCTTGCATGCAGTTCGAGCTTTTAAATCTGCTATCGTTGAGCAAGGATTTTAACTACACCTGGAGTCACATGCGCAGTTTCTTTATCCCAGTCCACTTGGACCAATTTTCGAAGTTCAAACCAACGCAAATAATTCCGGACTTGGCTTTCACTGACATGAAGATTTTTCGCTAGATTTGTGAAACCTGTTTTTCCTGTAGCTCCAAAAGCTCGAAGAATCGGACTCCATTCATAGACTATGAGCATCACCATAGCGGGCAGGAGTTTGTCTAAGTTGTATTCGGTTTTGTTACTGATGGGTATCACGGGAACCCCAACCATGAAACTAAGGTCCTTGCGGATTCGATCTGGTGTTCTGGAAGCTCGTAAATCCTGTTTATTTGCTGCGACAATACAGGGAACGTTGGGAAGCAAATCGCTAATTTCTGTCCAAATATAGCGGGCTTCAGCATCTCCATCTGGTTTGCTTGCATCAACCACAAAGATAATGCCATCAGCACCTTCGGAAATGATTCTCCGTAATACTTTAAACCGGGCTAATCCTGGGGTGCCAAATAGACGAACAGGAACTCCAAATACTTCAGCGACACCATGGTCAAGACCGACGGTTGTGCCATTCGCCTGAATGTTTATGACATTTCCTTCGGCGAGTTGTTTAATGAGGGTGCTTTTTCCTGATAGATGCGGTCCTGTGACGAGTACTTTCATAATACCAAGTTCCTTTTTTATCGACCGATTCAAGTAATAGGGCTTACCCTAAGAACGCGCCGCGGATAATTCAATCTCATTCGGTTTTCATTTAAACCTTGCTTCCGTATCGGTTTTACCTCATTTTATTCAGGTAAAACTATATCATATTTAGCGAGGTCAGTAATCAGGTCTTCAAGTCCTAACCGTTGTAAAACATGCTTAGAAGGGAGTCCATCACTTAGCTGCCATCCTCGCAATTCATAATACTCGTCAAGCATCTGTTCTAATTCGACTACCTGCCCTTTTGATGGACCTTCTGGCGCGGGGACCTCAGTTAACCGACTTGGCAATGTGTCATCCTTTCGTCGAATGCCTTCACGCACATTAAAACAGCGATTCAGGTTGACGATACGTTCTCCGATTTCTCGTAATTGCTTCTCAGTTATTGCGATACCAACTGTGACATCAAAGGTTTTAACGACATCTTCGTAAAAGAGGACAGGAGGTATTAGGGTTCCATATTTGCAGACGCCAAGTGATTCGACGACAGCACAAAAGTCTTCATTTTCTTTTACCATGATGCCCTTATATTTCGGATCAAGGCGGTCGCCAATTTCCGGTAGGTATTCAGTGCCATACCGTATTCCAATCTCTTCATCAAATCCGACCTCATCAAGAACTGGAAATGCATAGAGATGATCCGCCCCACGAGCAGCTGTTGCGGTTGCTAATCCCATGGATTTTTGTGCACGAGGTTCTTGTCCGGCGATTTCTTGTTTTTTACAGTGCATAACAAATTTTTCAGTACCTCTTCCAATGCGTTTTGCAGCACGGTAACTACCTTCTGCTAAAATGTCGCCAAACCCCTCGCGTTTCGCTATCATATGAATTAGTTTGATAATCGATTCATGGTTACCCCAACTTAAGTCAATCCCACCAGTATCTTCAGCGGTAATAAGCCCCTCATCCCAAGCTTCCATTGCCCAACTAATAGTCGCGCCAGTTGAAATGGTGTCCATTCCATATAGGTTGCTTAAATGGTGTCCATAGAGGATGGATTCAAGATTATCATTCCCACATCGACTTCCCATAGATGACTGGGTTTCATATTCAGGCGCTCCTCCACAATAAGCATAGGGACCCGTTTTGACCCGCGTGTATCGTCCGCAACGCTGTAAACAGGCGAAGTCTGCGCGGGGCTTCACTAGGTACTTCTCTCTGATTGCTTCTCCACTGATTTTTTGGTACTCAGCAAACACACCAGAACGCATGTTATAGCTCGGAAGCCGACCGATCTCTTGCATGAGTTCAACCAAGTTAGTTGTCCCATACATAGCCCGACTAGCCGTAAATGGGCTTGCCAACATTTTCTTATGTAGTTCATCAATTACATCAAGATAGAGATCAGGTTTAGCTATAGGGATGTCCTGTCCTCCTCGGACTGCAACCGCTTTGAGATGTTTGCTTCCTGCTACAGCACCAATACCAGAACGGGCGGCCGCCCGATCATAATCATTGATTATTGCAGCAAATCTGACCAGATTTTCCCCTGCTTGTCCGATGCATGAGACGCGAAGGTTTGGGTCACCCTGCGATTCTTTAATCATGTCTTCAGTCTCGTTTGTGTTCCGGCCCCATAGATCCTGCGCATCAACTAAACGGGCAGACCCATTATCAAGCATTAAATAAAGCGGTTTTTTCGCCCGTCCGGTTACGATGATGGTGTCAAATCCAGCAAATTTAAGTTCGGGTCCCCAATGTCCAGCTGAATGGGCTTCACCGAAGATACCTGTCAAAGGCGATTTCGCTGCTACAACATAGCGTGATGCTTGGGGCCATAATGTCCCTGTGAAAGGACCTGTTGCCCATATGAGAACATTATCTGGACTCAGTGGATCAGTAGTTGGTCCAACGCGATCATACATAATTCGTGAGGCAAAGCCTTGGCCCCCAAGATACACAAGGGCAAACTCTTTGTCAATTGGAACAGGCTTACATGTTTCCTTTGCCATATCCACATGCAAATGCTGACCTGCATACCCACCCAGTTTTGTCTTCTTTGCCATCAGCTCTCACTCTCCCCTGCTTCTTCTACTCTAAGCTCGTCAAGGAGATCCCTACATTCGTGTTGGATCACCTTTTGCTGCTTCAACGAAGCCAATTCCTCATCAGTTAGAATTCGTAAAGTGTTAACTGGACAATATTTCGTACAGAATCCACAGGCAATGCACTTGATGGCTTTTTGTGTATCAGGGTGCAAAAAGATCGCTCCAAAAGGACACGCTTCAACGCATGCTCCACATCCCTTGCATTTTTTAGAATCAACAATCACGATACCCTTGCGGTTTTTCCGTAGGGCTTCTTCTGGGCAAGCTTCAATGCACCATGCTTGATCACAATTCCGGCAAGCAACGACAACATCAAGCCCAGGATCAACTCGGCGTACACGATTCCGTGATTTCTTAGGGTTGATTGTCTTTTCATAATGTATACTACAGACGGCTTCACAAATTCGACAACCAACACATACCGTGGGGTCCGCATAGAGAAATTGTCGCATCAACGTCCACCTGGTATAATTCACCTCAATTCTAGAATTGATGTGAGTAAAACTTTGTTGTCAACCTAGGAAACTACCTACTCCCAACTCTCTTTTAGTTATTGATAAAAGGACAAACGAATTCTAAAATAACCCATGGGCAATTCGAACTCTCGCCGCCTCATCGCCTTCGATGTTGATGGAACTATCATCAATGGTTTCTGGTTATCGCGAATCATTGCACGACTTGGCTTATTAAGAGCCTTTGTGTTCGGCGTATTAGGTATTCTCTATGAGGCTCGCATCATGGAAGTCGCTTCCTTCATGCGATATTCCTATCGGTTACTACGCGGGGTTCCCAAAGATTGGCTCATCCGCATGACTGACCAAGTGTATTTACATCGAGGTGTTGAGCAGACCTTCAAAATCCTCCGAGACCAACACCACATCATTGTACTAACTAGTTCAGGAATACCTGATTTCGCCGTAGCAAGGTTAAGTAAGAATCTGGGAGCCCACTTCGCCAGCGGAATCCGAGTCGAGCTTGAAAAAAACCGACTCACTGGTCACATTGCAGCCTTAGATTGTCGAGGTAAAACCAAAGTCAACGCCATCGAAGACTTAATTGATAGACATAAGTTGTTTGATTATGAAACCGTTGCAGTCGCTAATGATCGCAACAATGTACAGCTTTTCAAATACGTTAACCTAGCCATTGGATTCCGCCCCGATCAAGTCGCACGCCAATATGTTCGAGTTGTTGTAAATACACCCGATTTACGTGCCCTTTTGCCTTACTTGACTTCTCCTTCTGTTCAAATACACGTTCCTCGACGACTAGGTCAAGAGATTCTTCGTCAGCTTCTGCATGCCAGTGCGGTGATAATTCCTCTTCTTTGGTTTTGGGATACCTCGTGGCATACTCCAATTTACATGCTAATTGGAAGTCTCACACTTTTGTTTATTCTCTCTGAGGTTTTTCGCAGTTTTGGGATAAAGATACCATTAATCTCCAATATGGTTCTTGCCGCAGGTCGGGAAGAAGAAATTGATAGTCATGTGCTTTCCCCTTTATATTTCGCTGCAGGAGTCACTCTTTCACTCCTCATTTTTGGTACTCTTCTTCAACTCCCCCATATTGCTGTAGCAAGCGTGATTGTATTTTTGATTGGTGATGCCTTTTCAACCATCGGGGGTATCTTTTTGGGACGACACCACTACCCTTTCAACCGGCAGAAAACAATTGAAGGCACACTCATTGGGTTCACTTCCGCCTTTTTCGTTCTCCTCCTTATCATGTCCCCAATTTCAGCACTATTAACAGCAATTATAGCAGCGGTTATTGAGCTCCTCCCTTCACAGCTGGATGACAACCTTGCGGTTCCCCTCATAACCGCAATAGTGTTGACGATTCTGCAAATTTTTGGAATTCACTATATCCTTTGAGAAACGACTAGCCCAATCCCCCGACTTTATAAGTTCGTTCCTGCTCTTTCAAGATAGCTGATAGGACTGAGAACAATGTCAAATCAACAATGCCCCGAGTGTGGACGACAATTAAAGCCTAATGCCAAGTTCTGTTCCTACTGCGGAGTTTCACTTAATACCAGTCAAAAAACAGTAACTACAGTTCAACCCCAAACAACGAGAGTCATCCCTACTCCATCGAAGGAACTTGCAAAAGAGGTCGAGGCGATCCCTCCCACTGTAGAATCCGCCCTGATTATGCGTGGGAAGCTCGAGAGGCTTCGCTCTCAAATAGCGGCGCTTGAGGAAGAGCAAGAAACAATCAAAGTCAAACAACTCGTGGGGGAGTTATCGGAAAAGGAGGCAACTTCCCAGTCTGAAAAGCTACTAACCCGATTAAATCCAATTAAGAAAGAAATTGAGGATTTAGAAAACAAAGCGACTACACCCCTTGAGCAACTTCAACAGGAAAAGAAAGTTCAAGAAGGTCGTATTCAGCGCCTAGATGAACTTCAGAAATCTGGAGAAGTTGATGATGCGATTTATCAGCGGTTGTCCTCAGAATATGGGAGTAAACTGACTGAAACAAAGCAACGGCTTGAAAACGAAATCTACCAGGCAAACAGTTGGTTATCACAATTAGAAGATCAAAAACAACAACTTGAGTTTGATAAAGAGACACTACAGATTCGTTCCCGCATCGATGAGGTATCAAAACGCGATGTAAATAAACAGCTGAAGGTTATAGACGATGAACTCAATAAACTCACAAGTATAATTGCAGGGCTCCGAGCAATCCTAGGAACGGCAGCTGCTCCTACTCACCAACTAACTGCACCTGCATCAAGTAAGAAGAAAAAACCTACTCGGAAAGGAGTAGAAATCTGTCCGCACTGTCAAGCAAAAATCACTCCAGGAACCAAGTGGTGCTATTCCTGTGGGCGTTTACTTCAAGGCTAACTGAACCGAAATCGAACTGATTCATGGCCTCCAACAAGATCCCCGTTTTGTGCCCACACAAACAGAAGCGGCTCTCGGATCTCAGATTCCATTGGAGTGATGACTTCAAGGATTTTTGTTCCTGTGGGAAATAGATACAAGACTTCAATATCATATTCTGCTTCTTCTAGTTCAACATCACTTGCTAAGATGTTTTCATCCTTCCTTGGTGTCCCTTGGAAATGTATAATCCATTGGAAATATGCAATTTCAGGAGTTCCACGCAATCCGATATCAACATGAATAATTTCCTGTTTTACTCGGTTTCCGTTAATGTACACCTTTTCAGCTGCAAGAAATTCAGCCATATTCGAATGAATCTTAGCGATTTCAGCTTCAACCGCTTCCTCATCCTCAAGAATCTCTGCGTAAACCCTTTCGGGATCAGAATAATCGTAATTGATCACTTGGTACACTTCAAGGTTCGATGATATTGAAAAGACAGAAGAGGCAAATAGTGGATTAACATTCATAGGGAATCTTATCACTCCCTTTTTATTTAATAACCTCTAACTCATTCACGACCAAACCAACTTCTCTTGAGTGTGCTTGGAATGCAACAAGGGCTCTTCATTGCGCTTGAAGGAATCGATGGAAGTGGGACAACCACTCACACAAAATTACTGAGTAAGTGGCTGAGAAAAAAAGGTTTCGAAGTAGTCGAAACCCATGAACCCACAGACGAAAGAATTGGAAAGCTAATTCGGGCAATCTTACAAGACACCACGGTATCACCCGCAATTGATGCCTTGCTTTTTGCTGCTGACCGCATTGATAATACATTGAACAAAATTCAACCTGCTTTGGATAAAGGGCAAATTGTTATCACGGATCGCTATGTTGAATCGTCCTTCGCCTATCAATGTTCATCTGGGCTTGACCGCGAATGGGTGCAGAACCTAAACAGGTATGCCCTCACTCCCACAATCACCTTTGTGCTTGATATTGCCCCCAAAACTGCCTTAGCGCGGAAGCGACGACCGAAGCCAAAAGAAAAATTCGAATACGTCGCCTTCCTAGAGAAAGTAAGACAAATCTTCATTGAAAGGGCACATGAAAATGGCTTCACAATAATTGATGCCGCAGCATCGATTCGTGAAGTGCAAAACCAAATTCAACAACAAATCAAGGATTGCCTCACAACCCTTAAGTAACGCCCAGCTCTCCTTTTATCTCGGCGGCAATGAAGAGGAAACCTGATCGCACTGATACCAAGATGAAGTGAACGACGGGCGGACTAGAGCCGCCACCTTTTTGTCAATCGCCAAATCAAAAAAAGCTCCAACAATTACTCGAATCGTTTGTTAGGCTTGGAGGATCGATTCGATTTGGCTACTATATCGCTTCATAACCAAGAATATCATTCCAAGATTCGCACTTTTCTTTACTAAAGAAGTGAGGATTGCATTTTCTCCTGCACCTTTCAAAATAATATAACCATTTTCTGCTTCCACAGTAATCTGCATAAGTTTCCCACGTGGTATCTCTGTTAACGCGCGCTCTGCAACACCCAATAACGCCGCTGTCATTGCAGCGACGATGGCTTCATTGACGGTTTGAGGCATCGCTGCTACAATTGGTAACCCTTGAGCCGTGACAATAGCGCTTGCTTCGATGCCCGGTGTCGTACTCTCCATTTGGCGAAGGAGGGCTTGAAGATTCTTGGCTGTAGCCGACATTAACAGAACCCCTTTTCGTAAATATCTCAAAACAGCTAAAATTGTTCTGGTCAATGCGCAAATTTAGAAAGGGAAGCTATACCTCTCCTATTGAGGAACGTAAACCTTAAAGAATCCCCCTTCAACTGGCAAACCACACAAAGAGGCTGCAATCATCATGGCAAAGCGAACAAAAGCTAAGGAAAAACCAGACGAGAAACCAGAAAAAGCCACGGAAACCCCACCTGTTCCTCCTACTTCGGAAGAAAAAACACTGGAGAAAGAAGAGAAACAGGAGTCCGAAGAAAGTCCTGAGGACAAATACCGGCGGGCAGGAAAAATTGCAAGCCAAGTCCGTGGAGAAATCCTCCCTCAAATAAAGATTGGAGCTAGCGCTCTTGAGCTTTGTGAAACTGTAGAAGCACGAATTATTGAATTAGGTGGTGGAATTGGTTTTCCGACCAATGTCTCCATAAATGAGGTTGCAGCCCACTATTCTAGCCCTGAAGAAGATACAACAGTAATTCAGGAAGGCGACATCGTCAAAATCGATATCGGCGTTCATATCGATGGATATATTGCTGACACAGCAACTACGGTCAGTTTTGACACCGAATTGGATTCCCTTGTTGAAGCAAGTCGTGAGGCTCTTAGTAAAGCCCTTCTTCTTATCCGACCCAAAACCAACAGCAAAGATCTTGGAAAAATCATAGAAAACACAATTCGCGGGTATGGCTATCGCCCGATTCGAGATCTCAGTGGCCATCAATTAGACGAGTACGTTCTCCATGGACCCAAGAGTCTCCCAAACATTGCTGTTCCTCATGGCTCCATCCTTGAAGAAGGCGAAGCCTACGCCCTTGAAACATTTGCTACCACGGGTACTGGGAGCGTTCATGAAACAGGTCAATATTATATCTTCAGCCTAAATCCCACACGAACCCCAGTCCGAACTCAAGGTGCCCGTGACATTCTCCGCCTCGTAGCTCGTGAATTCAAAGGTCTACCATTTAGTCGCCGCTATTTGACCAAGCATATATCCAAACTTAGTCTAGCGATGGGATTACGCGAACTTACCACAAAGAAAGTTCTTCGACAGTACAGTGTGCTCGCCGACACTAAGGGTAGTAAGGTTGCCCAAACCGAACATACCTTCTTAATCACCAAGGACGGCATTGAACTCACCACCGAATAAATTTAAAAAAATTTGATTTTTTTCCAACGAATCGATGAAATCGAAAAAACTTGTGAAAAAACGGATTTGAGTCGGGTAATACGAAGATATGTGTAAAGCTATCATTAACGTTATTATGTTTACACATATGATTGAAGAAAGCTTTAAAAGGCTGGAAGCCCGTTCCCTACTGGCGAACCTTATAAAGGTTTCGCCAGACCAAGCGGGGAAAAATACCACAAATACACTAGATGATAGCATCCTTTTCCGTCGTAACCAGCGGACGATGGAAAAAATGGCTTGAAATACCTACCAACAGACTGGGACGATGCTCTTAGAGAGCAGACTCTCTCAATATCCCCGGTCCCCTCTTCATCGGAGAAAGAAGGTCGAAAGAGTAATGGTTGAAGAAGCTCCTTTTGTAGAAGAAAAACTACGGGTCAGTCCACCAGAAACTCCTCAACAACCCACTCGCTGTCCAGACTGCAGTGGACAAGAGGTAATCCGTGATACCACTCGTGGTGAAATCATTTGCCGGAATTGCGGACTTGTACTTGACGCCCACATGGTCGATCAAGGACCCGAATGGCGGGCTTTTACCTCGGAAGAGCGCGATAAACGCAGCCGAGTGGGAAGTCCGATGACTTACACGGTGCATGATAAAGGCCTTAGCACCATGATTGACTGGCGGAATCGCGACGCCTATGGAAAGAAATTAGCCCCTAGCCGTCGGGCGCAAATTTATCGGCTCCGAAAATGGCAAATCCGAACGCGAGTTCATTCCAGCATAGACCGAAATCTCGCCTATGCCATGAGTGAATTAGACCGGTTAACCAGCCAACTTGGCGTACCTAAACCAGTAAAGGAAGCAGCAGCGATCCTATATCGGCGTGCCATAGAACACCACCTAATTCGTGGTCGCAGTATTGAAGCAATGATCGCTTCCTGTGTTTATGCCGCTTGTCGCCTCCGTCAGGTTCCACGAACCCTCGATGAAATTGCTCATCACAGTCGAATCAGCCGCAAGGAACTCGGACGTTGTTATCGGCTCCTTCTTAGAGAACTCGAAGTTCGAATTCCAATCGCTTCACCCACCGATTTCATCCCCCGCTTTGCTCAAGCCTTAGAGCTTAGCGGCGACGTCCAACACACAGCGGCAGAAATTGTGGACCAAGCTCGTTCCAAAGGCATAACAGCTGGTAAGGATCCCACAGGTCTCGCCGCGGCTAGCCTCTACATCGCCTCTATCCAAGAAGGCGAACGCCGTACTCAACGCGAAATTGCTGAAATCAGTCGAGTTACCGAAGTCACTGTACGCAACCGCTACAAAGAACTTGTCCGTGAACTCGGTCTCAAAGTTGAGGTCTGAGCAGCTAGCTCAGATCCAGCTTCCTATTTTTCTTCCCTTTTCGTTACAACACTAGATTTTGACACCTTTTTAACATCCCCAACCGTTCAATTTTGACTAGAAGAACGAACTTTGTAATATTCTGTCATTGAGGAACCATCCGTTAATGATTTTTGTCGCCACTTTCCTACACTGCCAAAAGGTAATTCAACTAGAACCGTACCAATACCCGATACTAAGCTCAAACTAACTACAATTACTCCAATGGAGTGTAGGACGATACATGAAAGAAATGCTCTGGCACAAACACAAATGGCCCGAAGAGGTCAGAAAAACCATCAAATACCCCGAAGAGCCACTCTTCGCAATCCTCGAAAAAGCAGCACAAGAAGCCGGTGACAAGCCATACACAATCTATTCAGGTAACTCCCAAAGCTTCGCAGAAATAAACGAAAGCGCCAACCGAATAGCCAATTTCTTGGCAAAACTTGGGATCAAGAAAGGTGACCGCGTAGCCATCTACATGCCAAACGTGCCCCATTACCCGGCCGCATTCTTTGGCACTCTCAAAGCAGGTGGTACAGTCGTTACATGTAACCCACAATACAAAACAGCGGAATTACACCACCAACTCAAAGACTCTGGAGCGAAAGCAGTTTTTGTCTTCGATCACCCGATATTTGTTCCCAATAGCTATGATGCACTAGTTGATACTGACTGCAGTCACGTAATCGTTTGCAGCATCAAACCTTTCCTCTCCAAAGGAAAAGCAGTTCTGGGAGGGCTTTTTGGCAAAATCCCTAAAAGCAAATACTATGAAGAAGACAAAACAACCTTCTACTCCGACATCATGACCCAATACGAATCCACACCACCAAGTATCAAACTGAAACCCAAGGACGACCTCGCCCTCATCCTCTATACTGGAGGAACTACTGGGGTTCCCAAAGGTGCCATGCTAACCCACTACAACCTCCACGCGAACGTCATGCAATACGATGAATGGGTCAAACTCGAACCAAAAGAGGGTGGCAAAGCCCAACCTCTCGAAACTGGCAAAGAAGTCTACATCGGCGCCCTACCCTGGTATCACAGCTACGGACTTACCCTCACTATGATCGCAGCAGTCTACCACCAAAGCGCTTGTGTCTGTATTCCAGATCCCCGCGCCGGGAAACCCCCGCTCTCAGATCTACTCAAACAAACCCAAGACAACAAAGGCACCCTTTTCCATGCGGTACCCAGCCTCTATGCAGGCATGGCCTACCACCCGGACATCGGAAAATACGACCTGACTAGCCTCAAGGCCTGTGGATCTGGAGCTGCCCCCCTCCCACCCGCTACAGCCAAGGCCTTCGAAGCCGCCTCTGGAGCTATCCTCTTTGAAGGATACGGACTCACCGAAACCTCCCCTCTCGTAAGCGCTGATCCCTCCAAACTCAGCACACGCAAATTCGGATCCGTCGGCTTCCCAATCTCAGACACCATCATCAAAATCCTTGACCTCGAAACCGGTACTAAAGAAAAGAAAACTGGCGAAGATGGTGAAGTCGCCATTTCAGGACCACAAGTCATGAAAGGATACTGGCAGAAACCCCAAGCCACCGAAGCCGTCATGCGCGACATCAAAGGCGAACGCTTCTTTCTTACCGGTGACATTGGACACTTCGACGAAGAAGGCTACCTCCACATCACCGACCGCAAGAAAGACATGATCAACGTCTCTGGATTCAAGGCCTATCCTGCTGAAATCGAGGAGATGCTGGTTGAGCATCCGAAGATTCAGATGGCTGCAGTGATTGGTATTCCACGAGAAGATGATCCTGCCAATGAGACTGTGAAAGCTTATGTAGTGCTTGCTCCGAGTGAATCGGCGACGGAAGAAGAAATCATTACTTGGGCTAAGGATCGTATGGCGGGCTATAAACGTCCGCGCATAATTGAATTTCGCGCCTCATTGCCACAGTCGGCTGTGGGTAAGGTTCTTCGACGCGTCCTTCGGGATGAAGAATTAGGAAAACAGTAACAGAAAGGAACTCTCCCCTCTGCTGGGAGGGTTTCCCTTTATCTTTTTTTGGTACATTTTTCTTCTTTCAAGTACCTTACATTCACCAAGGTATCTACGTTGAATAATCGAGAATCATATTTTGTGTTGGATGCAGAACAGATGTCAATGTTAGCAGAGTTTCTAAGTGATTCTCCTGAGGCTATTCTTGCTGTTCATGCATTGAAACGACTATATTGCAAGGCAACCGTTGTTGGCGAGCTTCCAGAAGTGAAGGCGGCTCTGATACAGTTTATCAACATGCCACACGAACCTCGTATTTTTGGAACTAATCTTGATGCAATTTGGGTGTTACTTCAATCAATTAAAGGATGGGACTGTGTGAATGTCCCAGCTGAGATAGCCTCGACTATTGGCTCATTCGTGCAGAAACAACTGAAACGACCAGTTCGCTATTATAGTGACTTCTATTACGCTCTATCAGTTCCTGTTCGAAGATTTGAGCACGAGCTTGTTAGACGTTTGACTATTGAGGATGTGGAGTTGTTAGAGGCTGCGCCTAAGGAATTTCGTGGACATGGATATGGTACAGCCATCGGGTTGCTTGAAGATGGGCTAGTTGCCTGTGGGATTGCATTAGACGAGATTGTCTCGATTGCTCATACTGGTGGACATACCGAGAAATATGCTGATATTGGAGTGATCACACGCGAGGATTGGCGGAACAAAGGGTTAGCTAGTGCTGCGGCGTCCATTGTTGCTGAGGGATTACAAGAACGTGGAATCACACCGGTATGGAGTACAGGTGATGATAATTTGCCTTCGGTTCGAACTGCCCAAAAGCTTGGGTTTACCAAAGTTTCTCAGCGAGAGTATGTCATCGTAGAAGAAAACAAATCTAGCTTCGTAGATTCTGGTGAGGTTTGAAATCTTTTTTATCGTTTAGATTCCTGGTACAACCTAGAGGAAATCATACGCTACTTGATTAGTGGTGATTTAACTAAACAGGATTTATTCTAATCTGAACCGCTAACTCTTCGTTGAAGGCGTTTTTCACCAATCTCGCGGTACAATTCAAAGGCGTCTGCCGGTGGTATACTAACCTCCGTTTTGTCTTTCTTCTTCAGGGAAAGAGCTTCGGAAGGACAAGTGGTAACACACAACCCACAGCCAATGCAGTACTCTAAATCGATTTTTGCAGCACCTGCTTCTATCGAAATGGCATCCATCTGACAGCGATCTAAACATGTTTCACATCCAGTACAACTGTCAACATCAACTTTTGCATAGTAATTACTAGCGACAAGTCTAGCTGGATTTGGTAACTTCTTAAGATTCGTCAAAATGCCACAGTGACAACCACAGCAATTACAAATCACAAAACCTCTTTGATCATTGCTTGGACTACACACTAGACCAGCCTCGTGTGCTTCGTCAAGAATCTTTAGCGCTTCATCTACTGTAATTTCGCGGCCATACCCATTTTCAATATAATAGTATGCACCAGTCGAGAAGACCATACAGACTTCTTCAGGCTTATCACATGCCTCACCCAAAACCTCCTTTTCCCGTTTACAGATGCACGGTGCAACCGCGATTTTACTTTGCATCTTCACAATTTCTCGGGCATCCTCATGTGGTAGAATCCCCATCGAAGGAGATAGGCTTGCAGCCACGGGAATTACTCGGAGTTGAGGTGGATCAGCTGAAGCAACGAGCTCATCAACTAACGCTTCTTCCATATACTGCTCAAAGTCTTCGGCAAATTCTTTGGTCATGTTATTGACTTGGTGCTCGTAAATACCAATAGCAAACCATTCAGCCCGATATTGAGTAGTTCCTCCTTTATGGGAGCGGAAAATCAACCCTTTATCAGCTAGCTGTTCCAATATTGGCTCAATCTCTTTAGAGGTTCGCCCTGCTCGTTGAGCAATTTGGTCAACTGTTTCAGGAATATAGGTTAGATAGATGGCCATCTCAGCCTCTTCCTCAGAGAAAAGCCGTCTGAGTATTCGAATTTCTACTCCTGATTCTGTTTTCGGAAAACCAACCGGAAGGTTGTCAAGATGCTCTCGTAATCGTTCATATACAGGATTACTACTCATGAATTTCACCAAGATTTGTCATAATACATAGCTGGTCCTTGAATATCTTTATGTTCCAGCCAAAATTCTGAAAAATATCTTTCGACACAGGAACTGGGAATATGTTAGGTTAGAGGCTTTGTAGATATGCCTGGTTATTTCAAGCTGATTTTAAGAGATAATTTAAGGCATCTCTCGTTCCCTAAGAATTACAATGAACATCGCCCGAAAGATAACAAAAAAGATAATTGAGGAGATAACCGAAGATAGCAAGACTTCGGACAGATTAAGGAAATTTAGTGTGCTCATAAACATTTCAGCTGTTAACAAGATTGCATAAAAACATATACCGCCAAGTAATGCCATCAAGCCTGCCTGCTTTGTTGCTTTTTCTTTTACATTAGTCACGCGAGCGGCTTTAATTGCGAGGAGTGCTTCATGTCCTCCATCACTAAGAGCATAGTTTCCGTCTTCGTCGTACTCAATTAGTGTTGTTAGTTTCTCCAGATGGTGAGCAAGATTCCCGCTACTTGAAATTCCTAGTCTATGTTTCAAGTCCGCAAAACCAAGGGGCGTTTCGCTTAGTATTCGAAGAATTCGGATTCGAGTAGGATGTGAGATGGCATCAAAAAGAGCAGCCTTCAGGGAATCCTCGTTCTTTAGCTCAGCATCTATTGTCATTGTTTACCGATTCCTTGGTTCATGAAGATAAAATGTGCTAAATATAATTCCTATGTTGTTGACCAGTCTTTAAAGAAGGTCAAGAAGACCTTGGTGTGTCATACGTTCTCTTTGTAGTCAAACTTCGAACATTTGAAAATATTAGGGGAAAACTCGAAGCATGAATGCTGATTTTTATTTTTAATAGCCTGCTTTCGTGCTACAAATTCGTAGTTTTAAATATTCTAAGCTAGAGCTTATGACCGCAATGAGAACAATGCTTTGACTCTGGTTCTATTACAGATCCACAGTTTTCACAGTAATGCATCGCCTTTTTACCTGGAATATAGCTTTCACTCCGCCCTACCGGTATTGCTCTTTTGAGTGTAGTCTGTTGATCCCAAAGGATAGGGAAATGCCACAAGTATAGTCCTGCTGCTAATGTGGCTCCCAAGAGTCCCATGATGATGTCACGGACTCCATTCCACCAGAAATTAGAATAAATCCCGAGCCATGGGAAGAAGATGGAAAGAAATTCTTCAAGTATTTCCCAAGCAAAGGCCACAGCGAGTGTATAAAATATTGCTGGGAGGATTATTAAGAGGAGTGGCGGAACGATTGGGAGGGCTTTTTTCCAGGAGCGGGCAAGGTTGAAGTTTAGAAGAAATGCGCAAATCGAAGTTCCAAACAGAAAATGGGGAATCATATCCAGATAAGAACCAGCACTATATCCACCTGTGAGCTGAATCCAGATATGTGCACTTGAAGCTAAAATGAAACAAATAATTGTGGCAAGAATCCACACCTTATCTGTGTGGAAACTGGATCGCGATGCCATGTTCATGACGCCCCTGTCTAGGTCCTCGTCTTATCCTCAAAAAGTTGTGGGGTTTGAAAAAATAAATTTTTAGATATTATCATATCACGGAATTGGTTTCTTTCCTTTATAGAAAAAGCTGTTTTTGCGGATATGCTCCAAATAACTGGTGATTTCTTCCTTTTTGGTTTGAGGAGACCAACCGAGAATTGTACCCATGTGGTTCGCGACCTTTTTTGCAATTTGACCTTGATATTCTGGACGAACCAACCAGCTAATTTCCATGCGCCGACAGAGCACATCTTTGATGTGTAATGGGGCTTCATGGCGTGTTATGTAATTGATTTCGGCTTCAATCCAGGGAGCAACTTCGATTGGGTATTCAGGGACATCTAATAGTCGGGTAGCTAGTTCTGGTTGATTATCGATTATGTGAAGGATTGTCTTACCGCCCCGACCATATTGTTGATAGAGATGTCGGAGAATGAAGGGTGGAAGAGTTGAATTGACTACCTGAGGGAGTGAGTTCCACTCTTGTTCTGAGAGCGTTATGGCATAAGCAATTTTCGTTAGATTTTTCTTTCCTGAGAATTTCGGTAAATTATGTTTCAGGTATGCCTTTCGAACATGATTTAGTAATAGATCCTCTGCCATTTTGCGAAAGGTGGTTAACTTTCCTCCAAGGAGACTATACAAGCCATCCTTTCGTTCTAGCACAGTGTGTTTTCGGGAGACATCACCTTCCTTTTTTCCACTCTCTGCGACTAGAGGTCGCAGCCCTGCATAACTTCCTTGTAAGTAGCAGTCGTCGATTTTTGCCTTAGGAAACAGAATTTTGATACTCTTACGGAGATAATCTGCCTCCTCGCGAGTACAATAAACCTCTGCAGGGTCACCTACAAAATCAGTATCTGTTGTGCCTACAAGCACCCACTCGTTTCGTCGGATAGCAAAGAAAAAGCGGCGATCAACAATGGAGTTCATTGCGATGGCATCATTGATTGGGAAATCCTTGCGATGGTACACTAAGTGAACACCTTTCGTTGGTCGTAATACTTTCTCAGCTGAGTCACCATTTAGTGAAAGAACCTCGTCAGCCCACACACCAGTCGTGTTGATAATCACTTTTCCTCGCACTTGAAATTTCTTCGCCTTCGATTCGTGAACATCAATGGCTTCGACACCATTTACCAAACCGTTAGAATCGTGGGTAAATCCAATCACCCGAACGTAATTCATGGGTAAGGCGTTATTAGTCCAAACTGCGTGTTTGAGAGTTTCAATGACTAATCGTGCATCATCAATATTCGTATCATACCACGTCACAGCTCCTTTCAGTCGAGACGATTCTAACAGTGGTTCAAGCGTCTGAATTTTCTCGATGTTTTTGATTCCCTTCGCTCCTCTAAAATTTCTGGACCAATTTAATAAATCATACAAAAACGCGCCAAGTCGAACAGCTCGGTAACTCCAGCTTTTCGGAAGCTCATGTCCCTCTATTTCACCAGCCGAAAGGATAGGGTAAAGAAATCGTGTTGGACGTGTGAGGTGAGGTAATCCCTTTTCTTGAAGCCAATTTCGTTCAGTCATCGCTTCTCTTACAAGCCCAAACTCCAGTTGGGCGATGTAGCGAAATCCGCCATGAGCAAGTTTTGTGGATCGACTGGATGTCCCAAATCCGAAGTCATTTTGCTCCATCACGGCAACGGTCAAGCCCCGTTGACTGGCCTCAAAGGCGACTCCTGCACCGCTAATTCCTCCCCCAATTACAATGATATCCCAGGTCTTTTCCTTGAGTTGCCCAAGTTGTTGAGTACGAGAAATTTGGGAAAAATCGAGGGTTTCAATTGGTTGTGAAGACATTAAATCCTACCTAAAAACACTTGAGCATTTATCTTATTCTGCTTTACTCAGCTACAAATATCCAAGAACAATCTGAACCAAATCGCCGTTGAACACAATATTTTAGTAAAGGGGTGCGGGAGGAAACTTGAACCCGGTTCAGATAGGACGGGATATTTGAGAAGGTCCTGGGGTATTGACCGTTCATAGTTTCTATGTCATCGGATTACGAGAAGGCTTTCCACTTTATAGCAGAAAGTGGTCTCAATCGGATGTTGACAGTTCACTACTTTCAGGCTTCCTTGCAAGCATGGAACATATGGCACAGCAAGTCGCTGCTCAACATGTCAACGTCGTAAACATGAAAGACCGTCGATTCTTCTTCCAAATCGACGAAACTAACAGCTTACTCTTGGTCTTCATCACTGATGTTAGCGAAAGCCCTGCCCGTTTTCGAAAATACCTTGGTCTCCTTAACAAGAAATTCGTGGAAATGTACCAAAATCAACTTAAAGAGCTCCATAAAGACGGGACCACTGATACAAACCTCTTCAGAAGTTTCGATGGCTTCATCGATGACCTCGTTCTGACTTGGTGGATGGGTGAAAGCACTATTTCCGCTGCTAAAGTCATGGACGTATTCGAAGTGTTTACCCGGTTTTACAACACCATTCTCCAGCAGTTTCTAACAGACGTCTCGCGTCGCACATACAAGAATGAAATCAAAAAAATCTTCAAAGCAAACATGGAAAAAATCCCTGAATTAGTCGGCATCCACATCGACGAAACCGGTGTGGTCATCTACAAATCTATTGA
>JBHLPI010000034.1:0-5873 GCA_048939595.1 Promethearchaeota archaeon
TGGTTTTTAATCTACTTTGCAATCCTTCTTAGTGCCATTAACTTGGCTCTTAGTTCCCAGATTCAGACTAGCTCAGAGTGGATTGAATCTAAAGCTTAAATCGGATTGCATGAGGTTGGATAGTTAATCAGGTCATAAAAAATCATAACACTCTCTTATGTCCAACCTCCAATTGACAAATTTGGCTATCCTCATGAAAAGGATACCATGCCCCTTTTTTGCCATTCATGTGATGCATGGGCAAATGGCGATGCGAGTGCAGGTGTAGAATCATCTGGGTAAGACGACACAGGTCATTCAGAACTTCGAAGATTAACATTCTGTGTTGGGGGTTGCACCTACTTCTTTTGGTGGCGCTTAAAAGTGGCTGGTTGAAACCATCAGTCTATTTATAGTACTTTTTTCTATATGCCGGTTGAGGATGGTTTCGATGCCATTTCGAAGCAGTAGGATTAAGCTGGCATGGTTAGTGGTATTTCTGGTTCTTGTGGTGTGGGGTCCATTTTGTGTCTACGATAAATCCCCCATGCAGATACTGGATGCTGAAACACCTTCGGCAGCAACTTCAACGCCTTCACATCCTGTGTCCCTTGCTGAGAGTGTTGCCTCATATGGTACGCCTGATGTAGCCAAATTTCCTGCCCCGTCGATTCCTGAATTTGAAGGAGAGGGTGCTAACTTTACTGCAACACAATACATAGAAAGAATGGACTCCGCTTATGTAACCACAGGGGTATGGGGAGATGATCCGTACGAGCGAGTAGACACCCATAATAAGACCATCACTTGTAATCAGCCTGCTGAGGGTTCCATCAGTCATATGGCTTGTGCCATTGACAACGTGTATGGTTATGACGAACGGATAGGATTGGTCCCTAATGGGGATTTCGAGGATTGGCCTTTCCGCGATATTTACCCTTATGGTGGCTATTGGGACACAGCCACTGGAGGAACAGGAAATGAATTTTGCACATTTGGATGGATCACTCCTGTTCCTCTTTTAGGGATTCCAGGAATGCTTACAATGACCGTAGCCTCTAATATTGTCGATTTACCCCATTCCAGCCGCGGTGAGGTCAGTAGCAAGGTAGACACAAGTCCACTCCCCGCAGGAGAATACCTACGCGCCTTTTTACATTTTGACCTCCGTGTTGCTGAAAGGGCAGTACCATTTACTTACATCGAGGACACCACTATTCGCGTCAGATTTGACGGTTCGACCATCTGGCACCGCGACTATGGTCGTATTGATGGTGAAGACAGAGATCATGAATATCTTAATGTGTATGTTGATGTCACTGATCGTATTGGTACGGGGGGCTCATTTGAAATCGAGCTATACTGTATATCCACAACCTCCTGTGTCTCCCCTGCGACAAGCTCTGTTACGACCTCTTGGAGCGATATTAAACTCTTTGTGACGGAAAAAATCCCGATTTTGCCGACGGGTATGTATATTAAAGATTTAGAATCGAATCAGAAGTATTACTTCAACTCACAAGGATTTACTGAGTTTTTCACAGCGGCTACTTCATGGGAATTCGGACCTGATCCTCATCATTACTGCGATGCGAATTGGACCGTGATAGCAACTGTCGCTGAAACAAAGAAT
Source organism: Promethearchaeota archaeon (assembly GCA_048939595.1). Lineage (GTDB taxonomy): Archaea > Asgardarchaeota > Hermodarchaeia > Hermodarchaeales > Hermodarchaeaceae > Hermodarchaeum. The sequence goes on from JBHLPI010000034.1 coordinate 1,613, forward strand.
ATGACTTCGACGTTCTCTGCAATTCTTGATGCTCCGTCCGTGCTATGGAATGTGATCTCTCCGTCTCCAAGCATACCGGTTACTCCTGGCTGGATTCATTCACGATATGAATCAGTGTTTCCTATCACTTGGACTTATAATCAAAGTGAAGCGGGAATTGGGAGTCACTGGGAGGGCAGCCTGCATATGCTAAGTTGCTTTACAAGTGGGTGGCATCAATTTCTTTCACCGAATGACGCAGTAGTTGACATTATAATTGCCATGCAAAACCACACACAGATTATTAGAAGTCAGTGTTATCATTTCATGAGAGGGGAACAATATGCGGTGACTGTGTCTGGCATCCCGGGAAGCTACTATCTGGACGTGTACAATCCCCTCACGTACCATGAGAGTGGAGATGGCTGGATACAAAACAACGAGATGTGGAAACACAATAACACTGGCCAGATCTTGTGCCTTCCTCTCGATGCACCCTTAGGCAGTTATACTACTGCTATCAGTTGTTTAGGTACAGATCCGCTAATCCAAGTTGGCTATTCTTCTGTACAATTTGAAGTAAACGAATATCCTATCACCACTATGGAATCTGAAAAGAACCCAGATGGCACCGTGACGGTGTCTGGTCAACTGGGCTTTGAAGCTGGTGGTGATTTCAAAGTCTATATTGCCCGAGTCGTTTTTCAAACTCCTGCAATCAACCGTCGTTATAACCGCGTTTTTGGGGATATGGAACTCTATGACTGGTATCAAACCGATTGTCTCATCTCTGCAACTGGCGAGTCAATCGACATCCGATTTACCGTAAATAATACGGGTGTAGTAAAAGAAAATGTAACCGTAACAGTCCGGTTTCTGAGTCTTGCAGGACGCTCCTATGTCCTATTCGAGAAATCGAGCCTTGTAACAACCTGGGACAATAACCAAATCCAGGAATTTGACTGGCCAAACATCTGGATCGGACCTGTTGGCAACAATACTATGCTCCGAAGAGGGTTCTATTCCATGGAACTGGAAATAAATGGGCAACGCATCGGGCTTCATGGTGGAGAATACGGCTCATTGTTAGCCGTGACGGATAACCCCTCACTGCAAGGACGCGTACCCGCAATACACACGGGGTCAGTGGCGCACCCGACTTTTTCAAAGACATTCAGTCGGCATTTCTCATCTGAAATGAATCTTCCTGGAACAAATTATTTCCTTGCGACCGTGATGGATTCACATCATATCACAGCTACCAGCGTTCCAGTATGTTTTGAAAGCTTGAAGTTGAACACATGGTTAGAACGTCCCACGTTCAATAATCGCTCTTATCATGGATGCACGGTAGTACATCGAAACGGATCAATCACGGCCATTGCAATTCTCCAGGGAGAAATCCCATGTTTGACAGAATATAGGTATATGGAACGTGAGTTTGTTCTCGATTTCTATGTGAATTGGACCACTGAATTTGAGTATTGGCGTTCCGCCTCCATCCTATGCAATGATTCTAGTCCTAATTTGTATGAATATCTGTTTCTAACTACTTCAAACCCTGAAGGATACCCATCGGGATCCTATCCTCTTCTAATCAGATACCAAGGCGACGACTGTACTCATCCTTGCGAAATGTATAATACGCTCGAATTTGCACGCTCCACAATCACAACACCTGTCCCAGGTCCTGGGACAAGTGCAGGCTTTGGTCAAAGAGGTTCACTGATGGCCCAATTACAAGCGTGGACCTACGAATCGCATTATGGCTGGATAAATCCAGGATATGGTCCAATCGCTGGGCAAGAATTAACCTTTACAATTCACAACGGAATTACTTGGCAAATTATCGGCGTAGGAATCACTGGTTCGGATGGGTGGGCCCAGATTTTTTACATGGCGTATTTAGTGCCAGGTACATATCGAGTACGCGTGATTTTCGAAGGATCTGGATTTCTCGCGGAGTCGATGGCAGAATACAATATTTCAATTGGTATGAGTGTTCTCTTCATTGGAATAATAAGCCCCATCATCGTTATCCCACTTGTGATTTCCGCGCTAGTCATTCGAAAAATCAGGAAGAGGCCGACAGAGGGAGGTGAATGATTCAGAAAAGTTCGGAAATGAAATCTTAACGATTAGCATTAAAAAAATAAATTCTTGGAGGTTGGAATTATGGTTCGAAAATCCGTTCTGTTACTAACAGGAATTGGAATGTTATTTATACTAATCCCTTCGGTCGCCGCAGATGGGTACTGGTATCCAATGGTGTTGAATTCAACTCTTAATGCTCCTCTTATCAGTCTTCAATACTATCATAAGGTCGTAACAACACAAAATTCCCGAGAAAAATTTGAATTAAACTGGACATCCGGATTAATAGCAATTAACTACTATATTTTCACTGAAGCTAATTTCAATAATTGGTCCCTAGGTTTACCATCAACCACACATGCTTCGGTTGAAAATACAAGTGGCGCGTTCGACATGTTCATTGCCAACGGCGTAAACCAGACATGGATTTTTGTCTGGTACAATCCTTCCCTAACATCCACACATCTTCTCGGTACCTATGAACGTTATAAGTGGGTAGAAGTAGATGGTTTCATTCCCGGCTTTCCATTTGAAGCCATCCTGATAGGTGCAATTAGTGCACTGACACTAGGCCTTATCTTAAAAAGAAAAATACATAAAAAATAACCCAAATTGCATTTGTATTGGGACGTGCTAATAGACCCAGTTTTAACCATTTCATGGGGAACGCCTTCGCCTACGCGGTTCACGCGGTGAAAGGACACATGGCGTTACGTATCAAGGTGTTGAATCATCTAAATGAGATTCCGCAAGTGATGAATTCAATCAGTCGTAGTTTTGCTCTCTTCATTTGGTTTTTCCCTTCAATGAAATACATTATAGGAAAAAAAGGAGTGTATTCAGAAGATGACTCAATCCGAATTGATCTCGGTTGCATTGCGATTCAATGAACGGATTAACGCCCGTGATCTCACTGGACTTGGCGAGTTGATGACCGAGGACCATGTGTTTATTGACATTTCTGGTGAAGTCCATGAAGGGCGTGAACGAATGATTGTTGGGTGGTTTGACTTCTTCCGGAATTATCCTGATTACCGGAATAACTTCACACGGGTTGATGCACATGATGATTTGGTAATTATGGTGGGGTTCTCCAAATGTTCCTATACCCCTCTCGATGGACCAGCGATTTGGACGGCGAAAATTCTTGGTGGGAAGGTTGCTGAATGGCGGGTTTATGAAGACAATGCTCAAACACGGCACACATTGGGCATTGAATAGCCGCTGACAGGTCGAAGTGTTACCAGCTTAAGGTCCGATTTTTATATTCTTCATAACACTTTGAGCAGACGCGAAGACGGATGTTCGCTTCAATGTTCTCAAGTTTGTGTCCGATGCTTTGGTCTGTCTCAATAAGTAATGGAGTTCCACAGAGATTGCAGAGATATTGAGCCTCAATGCGGAACTGGATAACACGTGAAGGGCATGTATAGATTCGGATGTTCCGGGCAGGGCTGCGTTCAGGTCCGCCCAGTTCACGCATGTCGCCTAAGACTCGTAATGAATGCAGTATCGGGTACATGCCCACAAAACTTTCTGAGCACAGGCCTTCCGGGGTGTTCCACATAAATTTAAAACTATCATCGGTTTTGTGGTTAGCTCGGCATTCTCCCTCCTTCACTACCGAGATTTTGAACTGCACCGGTTCTTGCCAAAAGTCACTAATTTTGAGCACATCACTTTTCGGGTTCATCATGGCTTCCTCTCGGGGGATTTCTGGTTTCTCATATACTATAGTCTTGAATATATTAAAGAAGATTCGGACAGCCATCGGGTCATCTACGATGCATATTGTTAACGGACATACGTGGAATGCGGATGAAGATGCTGAATCATCGGAGTGAGACGATTCAGGTTTTCCAGATAAGTCAATAACCATTGTATTCTGCCTAAAAGTGTCACAATAAGGTGCAAAAGTGTCAGAATAGCACGATTCCTCATGTTTCATGAGTCAAAGAGGTGTTAATCAGGTGCTGCATTCGCTTACCACTTCGGTTGCCAGGACAGGTTCGCCACGGTTCCCGTGGACAACCCTTAGAGAAGGCGAGCTTATAAAATTCTCTGTCTCCTCAGTTTCCAGCAATAGGAGAGGTGCCAATAGGGTGCGAATCGCTTTCGGACAATAGTTAGATATCGGGTATATCCCTTAACTACAGTATCGGTTAATGTATCGGTTAATGTATCGGTT
>JBHLPI010000034.1:5973-18998 GCA_048939595.1 Promethearchaeota archaeon
GTATCGGTTAATGTATCGGTTAATGTATCGGTTGCCAGAACACAAATCGCCTCAGCAATGGTTGACAATTCATGAGGGAGTTGATAGCAAGAACTGGAAACTGATCAAGGATTGCCCCCCTTTCCTCAATGACAACCCGATTATCCCTTTCGCTTAGCAGTTAATGAATTGTTTCTTCAAGTTAATAGGCACCATGATCCTGAAACTGTATCTCTTCTTTATATTCACTTATGACAATGATAATAGTCGGATCAGGGGCTCGAAAATAAACGAAATATTTCGTTTTTTCAGATTGCTTAGCAACGTGCTCAAGAAATTTCAAATCTCTTAAAGTACATTTCTTCACTACGGTTAATACTATATCTTCTTCATCAAGATTCAACTTCAAAATGACTCTTATTTCTAATTGTGATTACATAACCTGCTGACTCGAATACATATTTAATTATTTTTTCAATCTCCTCATCCGAAAAGATGCCAAAAAATCTCCAAAAAAATTTTCTCTCCAACCAAGTGATAGAATTTCTATAATCCATTCATTTTGTTTACTTAAAACAATGGGTTGCTCTTTAGAAAAACAAGAAATCTTCGGATTCAGGATTTCATAGATTTCTCATTCAAGAAATATTCTATGACATCTCATTAAGGAATATCTGAATGGAATAAAAGAAAGTAGTTGTCCACCCCAGCAGCTAAGAACACCACCAATGTTTTCATGAACACACCCAGTTCCTGACTGCACACTCCCTCTAGAACCATTCAAAGGGAAAATGCATTCAAAGGGGGTAATTCAGCTAAAGATTACTTTAAAATTCAGACACCACTTCAAAATTAATATCCAATTTTTGCATCTTACAAATTAGAGTGAAGAGTGATTACGCAGATATTCTGCAAATTCTGTTTCAATTCCGACCTTACAGTTACCATTATCATCTAACACATATTTCAAATACTTCTGGGAAACTTCTTGTGTAGGCACTAAATTCGAGTGAACATCAAACTCTTCATATTCAAGGTTCGGAAACAATTTCGTTTTTGCTTCTGAAAGTAGTTCTTTTAAGCGATTTAATTGATTAGGGTAAATCAATACAAACACGAGTCTTTTCTCTTTTTGGTGATATTGTGAAATGATTATTATTTTGAAATCTGGAAAATTTCCTAAATCCGAAATAGTTTCTCGAATTAAAGAGTTAATACAATCTTTTGACTTGAAAATATATTTTGGAATTATCCAACAAGGGCATCCTTTAGGTAATATACAAAGGGGGCTCACATAATAAGTGCAGCTACCACATTTTTCGGATAATCCTCCTTGCCCAATTACAAAGTAATCCATGTTTGATTTATCTTTCAATCTCTCAAGTATTTGGTAGAAACTCTCCCTAAGAAATAAAGTTGCTTTGACTATTCCTGTATCTATCTCATCAGGAGTACCAGCAGACGTCATTCCTCTATCTTGTTCAAAATCTACTCTTTGGATTACATTTTCAAGACAATTTACTGTGATAAATGCTGGAATTTCTCTTTTGAATCGGTGCTTAGTTAAATGGTTCCAAAATTCACTAAAATAGCTCTGTCTACCCAGCATAAACCAAGGGCCTTTTTCTGTTATTTTGGCTTGCTGTAATAAAAAGAACAAGGCAAACCACATATCTTTGAAATCATATCTTTCATCCTTAGGATTTTTGTGAATAATACCTAGCTTTTCAAGTTTGTCAAAGATTTCTTTGAGCCCTGTTATATTGGTTATTTCAGGATCAATCGTTAATGTGTCTGATGATAAGTATTCTTTACGCCATTGAAAAAGTTGAATCCACTCATCAATTGTAAAAGATGAATGATGATATGCTATTGTGTTAAGTATAATTCTGTCATTATTAGTTAGTTCATCTAATATTGCCAGATTCTCTTCGTTAGTATAGCTTTTTACATAACGAAAGATTCGATTCCAGACTTCGTTGTTTAAATTGTGAACTCCCGAATCAACATTCACTTGGTAAGAGAAATGACATATTAGATTAATATCATAAGGAAGCGCTCTACTTGCTTTGTAAATTCTTGATATAAAAGTTGGTGGAATAATCATTTGAGCATTTACAGCCTTTAAAGGGCGTTCTATAGCATCAATAACCTCAGCAAGAGTCCTGTAAGGACCAAGTGAAATCTTTGTAAAAAACCTAGGAATTGGTGAGAATGTCATAGAAAGAGAATTAAATAAATCTTCAAGCCCACACAATACTAATCCAACGTTTTCCATCAACTGGAAAATATTCCTAAAACGCTGAAGCAAGGTTTCGTTTCTACCAAATTCTTGTGCTTCATCAATAATAACAAGTAATGATTTGACTTTGGCTTTTGTTTTCTTCTTTGCTTCTTTTAAAATTGATTCTATATCTTCTTGGATGGCGGAAATTAATAAAGTTCTTTCATCTTCCGATACACTCTTGCTAACCTTTACAGTCGAAGAGATAAGTGGAACACTCGCCTCAAAACTTAACCCTTTAAAGAATCTTTTTAACCGGTCTACTTTACCAGAGAAAAGTCCAAAATGCTTCTTACCTTGAAGAATCAGTTGGCTAGCGAGTTCTCGAAAGAACAATCCTTCGTTCTCAACAAGTTTTCGATCTAATGCTATGTAAATCGGTAAGATATTCATATCCTTTGCTTGTTTTGAGATTATCATTGCTAGCGATGTTTTACCTGAGGCTCGAGGTCCGATAATTGCGATATTATGGTGAGGATTTAATTTTGAAAGCGGAAGTAACAAATCGTCCTTGATTATTTTCTGTTCATCAACGCGTCCAGCGAAAAATTGAGAATTTTTTATCGGATATTGGAAATTATATGGATTTTTAATCTCTGATGTCATTTAACTTCAACCCGTTAGAACTGAATTATCGATCATTAGGTTTATTCCCTCTTCACAACCTCTAGGAGTATGTGTAATAATCAAAAATAAATGATTTTGTTTTTTTCTGAGAGATTGTGTTTGTTAGGGCGCCTTGTCATTTTTATTTATTAACGGCTTAGGAAACTATTAGTGAATAAAAAAGAATTTGTCTCTAGATTAGTGGTCTAGTGTGGATAAAGTTAGCTACCACCAATCACAAGGATTCTCCACTTCGACCTCAATCACTGAGGAAAGGAATTTGTATGGTTCTAGATGACTCAACCACTGTCGCCAAACGGTCTCTGGAAAAAACTAAATCAGTGTCGAAGAGCTAGGTTGTTTTTTCCAGTCGTAGACAATACATATTAGGCTCATAGCGAATCCAGCCCAAAAAATTATGTAACCAATAATTAGTTGTTGCTGATCGGGACCAAAAAGGGTCAATGATATACGCACTGTTACTGAGGTCGTCTCTATGTTGTAGATCGTACAATTGTAGAAGGCTTTTGTGCTAAGTGTTGAGATTTCTGAGAAACCTAATGTTGAATTATGTTCACTTCGAAAAGGTCCTCCAATTTGGAAAAACACAATATCAACAGGTCCTCCCTCTCGAACTTGTACAACCCATCGATATTTCTTAGCATACAGCATTTTCTGTATCAGCACATTAGAATTCGAATCACTTGGGACAGTAACTGATTCTTCATGTAATATAGTGAGGGGATTAATTCCTTCGATAATAGTGCCTAAGGTAATGGCAACCCCAATTATTAAAATGAACAGTGAAAGACGTGTCCTCGTTTTCACTTTGTTAAACCTCCATAAACTTGGAGTAAAATAACCATGAGATTATAAGAGCCACTACTGTTGTAATGATATAAGATATTAGCACAGGTCCAAAAGGCACGTTAATACTACTGTAATAAGTGGAGTCGGAAATAAAAACCTCAAAATAGGTTGTAATCATTGTAGATAGGAACCCTGGAGGAAACCGCATAATCATTGAGTTAAGTCCAAAAGATATTCCAAATACAAAGAGGATAGCAATAATCGAACTAGCTTTGATATTACGAAGAAGAACTGCGATTAGTGTAATTACACTAATGAAAAAAAGAACGTAAAATCCAAGACCTGCAAAGAGCAACAGATACACAGATGAAAACAAAGCCAAGGGCGTAATCTGTATGATTAATATTATTCCAGCACATAATAGTGAAATAAAGAATACAAAATAAGTAGGTAAAATCTGAGATAGAAGCAAACGGGATCGTGCAACCGGGTACGAAAGTAATAGTTGGGTTTCTCTTCGTTCAAATCCTCCTGCAATTGTATTTGTTAATAACACTGCTGCAAATAGCATGGCCACAGGAATCAATAGGTCTAAAATTGAGGCAACATACCGACTAATAAATGAAGGTGCATCTGGCTGGAGGGCTACAAATGGCCACGCTGGTTTAGTAAACGTGAGAGCTATAATTAGGAGGATTGCTATCACGAACTCAAGGGTTGGAAACCTAAAGGTTTCCTCGAATTCCCATTGAAACGATGTTGAAGTCATTTCAATCAGCCTTCTCTTCGATAGCTTGGATGGTTTGAATATAGATACGTTCAAGGTTATTTTCAATTCTAAAACTTTCAATCCTGATGTTTTCCTCAGTAACGAGCTTGAAAAAGGCTGATTCAAACACTGAAATATCTTTCACCTCTACCTCTATAGAGACATTATCAATTCTGCATGTTCTCAGTACTCCCGGTAATCCTTTGACTAATGTTTCGATTTCATCTTCAAATGATTTTATTGTGATAAATGAACTCTTTGTTCTGGTAAAGAAATCATTGATGCTCCCTTCAATTAGGAGTTGTCCTTGATGAATGATGATCATGTGGTTACATACTCGCTCTAAATCAGCAAGTATATGGGATGAAATTAGGAATGATATACCATGATCTCTGGCTAGTTCACTAACAAGATTGAGTATTGAAACACGACCAATGGGATCAAGATTTGCAGTCGGTTCATCAAGAAAGATTAACTGAGGTTGGGGAAGTATGGCTTGAGCTAGTCCTAACCTTTGAATCATTCCTGCGGAAAAATGGCCTATTCTTCTTTCTCGATCATTCCATAACCCAACAATCTTTAGAACCTCTTCGGATCGATTTTCAACCGAACTGATGTTATAAATTCGCCCAACCAATTGTAAAAATCGGTATGGGGTAAATGTTTTCGGGAAATAGGGTTTCTCATGTAGAACGCCTACTTTTTTTCGTATCGACAAGGATTCATGTCTTGAATCAAAGCCTAAAACCTGTGCGGTTCCAAGTGATGGACGAAGTAAACCGAGTAGAAGTTTCAATAGTGTAGTTTTTCCTGCACCATTTTGACCAAGAAGGGCGATGACCCCGGATTTAATTTTTAGGTTTAACTGGTCTAGTGCAACAATCGATCCGAAATATTTTGTTAGTTGGTGTGTTTCTATGATAACCTCTTTGGAGTGATTCATCGCGAATTAGACCTTTCATTTCTTTTTCTTTATCCGTTTCCGTCTCGTTTGAAACTGGCTCCTTCTTGCAATATAAAAAATCCCTGTTAGTACTATGATTCCTACAATAATCCCTCCTACAGCTAACATTCCTCCAAAGTCTGGGAGTAGAATATCTGGACCTAAATCGATGTTAGTATGTTCAAGTTCAATTGTGGAAATAAAATTAATAAATCGACTTTCGAGAGGAAAGGGGAGAATGGTGCGTCGGTTAAGCGTAAGTAATATACCTGTACTTTCATCGAAAGTTAGGCTGGTGTGGTAGTCATAAGATTGATTCTGTCCAGTTATTGCAATCACTTCTTGGATGCCTTGTACGCTTGTTCTTGTTTGAAGGGCATGCGAAGTCTTAGAGAAGGATAACACCGGGTTTGATGAGATGATATCGATTTCTTCATATTCTGTAGATGTTAACCAGAAGTAAGTAATTCCGATGTAGCTATTATTCACATATGCTTCATTTGAATTGAGGTCTACTGAACAATTGAACCATTGATAACCCCAATCTGTAATACCGACGAATATCTTGAGGGTTACAATTGGATCATCAATACTAGTGACTTCCCATCGATATGTGAATTCATCTCCGACTTCCTTATCGATTGTAAGCGATTCAATGAAATTTAAGTTTTCCAAAGCAATGGAACCATTTTCAGGTGTAAGAGATGCATTGTAGAACCATATTCCTGCTGGACCGATTGTTGTATATTGTGCCCATACTCCAGGGGTTAACCAAGAACTTGATTGCACCTCAGTACAATAAATCGACATACTACAGCTGCAAGTTAGGAGGGCAAATCCCCATATAATAACCCCGAAAAGAATTTGGTTGAATTTAATTTGACTTAATCTGATTTGTTTTTTAATTTTCATTTGGGTGCGACCTATAATGGGTAAGTTTTAGAAAAGACATTCCCCCCAATATGTAGCAAAGTGATGTTATTTAAATTTGCAGGCTCTATTCATTTCGTCATATAATCTGTTTTTTTTTAAAAAAAAGGAGGGAGATGAAAGTAAAATTTTCTACTTTCATCTTAAAGTAGAATGCAGGGATTTATATAGAAATTTCAGCGTAGGAAGTAAGTTCCCATTGGGTACCCCAGGGCCACTGTGCACACCATCCGTACTGTTCAGAGTAACACGTTGTGTAGTCGTAGCTATTATCATTACCCCATCCTAATAGAGCATGTGGCCAAGCCACAATTGTGATACTGCCTTCGACGGAATAAGTACTTTCAATGAATTGTCCACCAGTGTATTGACAGTAAACATGTGCCGTAACTTGCATCACATTGGGTTGAATATATTTAGAAACTGTTTTTTCTTTGAAAGGAAATGCGGATACCAAAGGTATTCCAATCCCTAGGAATGAAACGAGAGCAACAGCTAACACTAGTGATATGCCTAAATCTCTTAGTTTAGACACAATTCTCTCTCCAATTAATATTTGGCAAAAATAGCTTATAATTCTAACGCTTTCAAGACAGGAAAGCGAGGTATTGAATTACATCATTTTTTCCATCATTTCCTTTGAAAGTAGTTTGGCTGTGACGGCTTAAATAGTGCGATGGCAACTTAAGCCAGGAGTTGACCTTTCCCGTCATCGCTCGAGAAAACCCCTGAAAAAATTAAATCTGTTGTCGCCCGCAAGAACGCCTTCTTTAGTCTTTGCAGGAATTCATGGTTCCACAGAAAAAGTTGCGGATTGAGTGTTAAATCGTAGTGATTACAAGTCTGATAGATCCGTAGCGGATCCCTGTATACAGTAATATTCCCACCGCAAGTTCATAGTCTTAGTGATTGGACATTCCGCGCACAAGCACCCTTTCTGTTCTTGAATGAAGTTGGCTTTACTGAAGGTACAGTAGGCTCTGTTGATTTCCCCAGTGTTGGTGTTGGTTGGACACTTGCTGCAAAGGCAAAGGTGGACGGCGTTTTGTGCGGATTGTTTTCTGTTGATTCTTGGACATGCTGTCAAGCATCATCTGATACTTTTCTTCAAAGGAAGCAGTTGGCCATTTTTCATCTGGTGTTGTCATTTAGTTCACCACTTCTACCAATCGGTTTGAAAGTGCGTATTTGGGATATTCTATTTTATTAGACTTACTTGGTTGGGTTAAGGAGTCGGCCATTTACAGAAAAAAAAGGGTATAGGGATAGAAGCCATTAGAGGCTTGTAGTCCTGACTCCAAGAACGAAAAGGAGCCAAGCAACCACGACGAGTATGAACCCTATGAGGCACAAGTATGGAACGAAGACGAAGTAGTCTGCGGCATAGAGAATAATGCCTACTATCCTGAGAATTAAGCAGATCCAGAATCTAGATTTCGAAGAGCATAGTAGTGCCTTGTCTCCTACGTACTCGAAGGCTGCCAGAGAAATCTCAGCCCCATATATGCTGCTGACCCGTGATAGTGCTATAATTTAAAAAAGTGTCATAATAGCATTTTCCAGAACTTTGAGGAATAATTGGTTAATGGCTGGTTTACGTGTCAAACCAGTCTTGGCCTTTCTTTCGTTTCAGTTTCGATTATGGTTTTGCGAGTTTTTCCAATCGTTGGGCATCTCTAGTCTTGTGGTCGTTGGGTTATATCTACTTACTTTTAGTCTGCTCTTTTGCTTTCATGGAATGAAATTGATTGCTATTTTTCTTCTTGGAGAATTCGGTTTCCAAGCTGGTAATAGTTGAAATCTCCTCCAGAGGCCCAGATGATGGGATGGACTTTTTGCATGTCAAGTTTTCCATCCGTAAGACATTCTGGGTTGACGTAAGATTTGATTACGCGTCCAATGATGCCGTCGTTTCGTTCATAATCCAAGATTTCGGCAATTTCGCACTCGATATTGATGGGACATTGTTGAATCATAGGTGCAGTTTTTAGCTCACCATAAAACGTTTCGAAAAGAGTGCTCTTATCGACATCTCGTCCGGATTTGCTGCCACAGAAGGTAACCTCATTAATGAGATTCTCGGAGGGCACATTCACACTAAACGTTTGGTGTTCGTTAATACCAATACGAGTGTGTCGTTTCTTATACAAACTGAAGAATAGATATCGTCCAAAATCGAAGGGACAGATGTATCCAATTACGAGATAGTTAGGAACGTCGTTGACGAGAGCCCCCACCAAAGCAATGGGAAGGGGGCTAAACATGTTCTCTTCAAAGACTTTCTTCTGTTGACTTTGATTATTCATGAATATGATCACCTTCCATTGAATCCAAGGAGGGTTAAGGTGGTGATGAAAGGAACTGAGGATTACAGGTGATGTCACTATTTGGGTTTGAAGGCTTCAATTTTAGCGCTCGTGGCGACGTCAAACGCCGCTTCGCTGACAATTCGGACATCGGAAAATCCGGCGTCATGAATTTGTTGAAGATATTCTTCCTTGAGAATCGCACCGCCAAGACAGCCTGTATAGGAAGCCACCTCGTCTCGGATTTCTTGAGATAAGGACGCTTCTAAGACAATATCAGAGATTAACATTCGTCCACCTGGTCGAAGTACCCGGAAGGCTTCTCGGAATACCTTGCCTTTGTCCGGAGCCAGATTGATGACACAATTACTAATGATAACATCAACGGAGTCGTTTTCTACGGGGAGTTTATCAATATCACCAAATCGGAATTCGACATTTGTTACGCCAAGCTTCTCAGCGTTCTCTTTCGCCTTTTCAATCATGGCGGGCGTCATATCCACACCAATGACATAGCCCGTTTTTCCAACTTGACGCGCGGCCATAAATACGTCTAATCCGGCACCGCTTCCTAAATCCAACACGGTTTCGCCTTCTTTGAGGTTTGCAAGCGCCGTGGGGTTACCACATCCGGCAAACGATTCAGTTACCGATTCGGGAAGATCATCAATCGAATATCCTAGGGTCTTTGCATAATCGCTTCTGGTGCCTGGTCCACAACAAGAACCCGTGGCTTGAGCTACTTTTGCATAGGTTTTTCTAACTTCGGCTTTGATTTCTTCATCGGTCATTTCGGTGATGCGTTTGGTTTGGGTCATTCTTACCGCCAAAATATATTGGTTGTCCAATATGTTGGTGGCTACTAGAAAACGGACACATTTAAATGTATCGGGTGCCCAATAAATTTCATGCCAAAACCAACAACAACTGCGCCCAACTCCGAAGAATGCTGTCCCCCTGATTGCTGCGACATGCGTGGCATGCTCTCCTTTCAGATACTCTGGGAACTTGGGAAAAAACCCATGAACGGCCAAGAATTAGCCGAGCAAATTGGGCTTCGAAGAGGATCCAAACCCTCTCCAGGAACCATTTATCCGGCCCTCAAAGACCTCGATCAAAAGAATCTGATACGCGGTAAAAAACAGGGTCGGCAGGTCATCTATACTCTCACCAAAGAGGGGCGAACAGGATTAGAAGTGGCCACGCGTTATTTCTACAGAGTGTTCCGTGAAATCATTGAAACCAGCCAACCTTCAGACTAATGGGAAATTCCTTTTGATTGAAAGACTTCTGTGAGTAATCGCTCGTTAAACTGCGTTTTACGATACCCTCCTTAGTAAATATCGGATACCCGATACATTTAAATATCGGACACCCAATACGTAAATATCGGATACCCGATAAAAAGGAGGTCGACATCATGACAACCAACAAAAAATGCATCACAAATTGCTGTCCAGCCCCCAAAATCATTAGAAACAGGAAATTATTCCCTGAATCCCTTATCTATAGTCGCCGATGAACCGAACTCAGTAATCTACGAAAGAGGAGAAGAAAAATGACTCAATCCCAACCAATCGTGCAACTCGAAGCCACCACGGATTTCTTCAAGGTTCTGCAGAAACGTCGCAGTATTCGACGATACAAACCCTATGATATTCCTGACTCGGACATAGAAAAAATCCTGCAAGCAGCTCGAATTGCACCATCCACGAATAATAGTCAATCCTGGCGGTTCATCGTCGTTAGAGACGCTCAAACCATTCAGCTCTTAGCACACCCCTCACAACAACGATTCATCGCAGATGCCAATGCAATTATAGTTGTACTAGGCGAACGACAGAGTTCGTGCTGTCCAGGAAACCAGGCACGATGGCATCTTCAAGATCCAATGATTGCAGCAGAACATCTCGTTTTAGCCGCCACAGCCTTAGGTTATGGCACCTGCTGGATTGCCACATACGAATCACGAAAAGATGAATTCATCCAACAGCTAAAAACTCAGCTTAATATCCCTGAAAACACAGATATCATTACATTAGTGGCCCTCGGAGTCCCCGATGAACATCCATCCGCTCGTCCCCGAAAAGCGTTATACGAAATTGCATTTGATGAAAGATACGGGAAACCATGGCACCCTGCATGACTCAAACCATGAAGAATATCGAGGACTAACTATTTATGCGCTGGCTTGCGTCGCAGGCCAGTTCTTCACGATGTTCTAGTTTAGGTTCGATTTATGTGTCAGCAATTTATGTCATGCTATGTGAGTTCTCTATTGAACTGTGTGCGTCGTGAGCACCATATTAGAATCTCGAACATCACCCAAAGCACGATGCACATTCCTACGGCCGCTATGATGAAACTTGGATTCGCTGCAGGAACGAAGTAGCCAACAACAGGGATGTTAATCGTCGAATTCTGTGGCTGTGCGTACTCGATATCGGCACGCCATTCTGAGGCGTATTGAATATAGTAACTACTATCACAGGTTGCATTCACAAAGAAACTGCCTTGAAATACGACCTGATTGATTTCAGATGAGTTGAATATTTTTGAAATGAAATCTAGTTTTAAGGTATAGGTAGTCGTTTTCGTAATCGAAGCTCATCTCGGATCGGAATATTGGCCATACCTAACTGAATTCTTCCAAGTTTCTCCGCGACAACATCTGGGCGTACTTCAAATAACTGGAATCCCTCGTGTTGGTAAAAAGCCAGAGCAGGGAGATTATCATTAGTTGTGACGACCAAGAGGTCTTTTCGTCTCTGTTCTTGGGCAAACTTTTCAACCTGGGCAACAAGCGCTTTTCCTATTCCACAGCCTTGGTACTCGGGAAGTACACCTAACGCTAGGATTAGTACATCGTCCTTTCGGAATGGCGTATAGAAGATGAAGCCTACTATTTTCTCATCACTTTCTGCCACAATCGCCGGGTATTCTGAGACAGTGAAGTCTTGATCGAATATTCGTTGCACGGTGTCTCCCCAAAATAGTAGAACCAGCTCTTCAAGGTGCTGTACATCTTCGCAGAACGCTTGGTGTATTTTGTAGTTGCAATGGTTTGGGGCTGAACATCGTGAGCAGATAACGTGGGTTCTAGCATCGTTTGCGCATACGGGTTCACTGCATTTCGAGCACATATATTCTGCTTGCTTCTGACATAAAGAACAGGGCACATATTCAGGAGGCATTGCTGATCACGTCAACTACCTATTACTAAGTGCCCATAAGAGAGTTTATCTTCCAGTGTTTTGAATACTATTACAGGGAAAACCTATGGGAAAGCGGAAATTACAGAAACTTGAGGCTAATGCCAAACTCTCTTGGGCTGAGTGGCTCTTAGACCGTAAAGAAACACTAACCTTGCAGGATGAAACGGTGCAAAATTCTAATTTTATCCCGCATGACCATTCAAGGCAAGGGTTTGCTGGCATACCGGGTCCCACTAGCCCAGGCGTCCTTCCCCGGGCCATACCCAAAAAGGCTAAACACCAGAAAACGAGTCAATAGCTCTCCTGTGTTTTTCACTTGTTCAGCCAATACATTATTTTATCGTTAACTGTAACTGAGCAGAAACCCTTTCTGAGGATCCATTTAGATGTCAAAAACCATTCCGGCTCTCCCCGAACGAATCACCAAAGAAGGTCGAATCGTGCGTTCTGCGGCATCACTGCTTTCGGAGCGATACACAGTATTCCATAATTATGTTCATGACACATTGACTCATCAAACACATGCAAAGAAACAATTCCAATCATATAACACGCAGTTGCTTGGATACCTTCGACCGAAGGCGCAAAAAGAAATGGTCACAAAACTTCGAACATTCATCACCGATCAAAAAAACAATCCCCCACCATTGAAAGACACACGACGAGAATTCTATTCGTTCCTTCGCCAACTGACAAATGCCATCAAGTCAATTGAAAAACAAATGAAAAAAGACCAATATTCCTGGACCTCAGTGCACGAGAAGTTCACTGAAGAAGTGCTTAGAGAATTAACCAAATTACGAGAGAATGCGGAATACTCGGAATCAGCTCAGCTGAAAGCCATTCATAAGTACAAAAGAACCAACCGCTATTCTCCTGCTGTATGTGAAGCTTATATCCACTCTTGGTTGAAACGGTGCAATGAGGATTACATCGATGTGACCTTTCGAGATTGCAAGGATTTAGCCAATGTCGGCTATGATGCATGTCGTGCCCTTGCAGCTGCTGATAAGATTACCGAAAGACAAGTCAGCGACGCCTTAGCTGTCACTCGGGACGGACACGCCAAAACCAATGCCCTCATAGCTAAGATCCAAAAACTTCAACCCACAAAATAAGAATCAAAGACCCAAAGAAAGAGAAGAGAGGGGACCCGTGCCCATTCGCCCGAGCCCCAGCAAGT
>JBHLPI010000115.1:0-5796 GCA_048939595.1 Promethearchaeota archaeon
TCCATCACGTAAGCGAACTTGAAGGATCCTCGATCCATCTCTTCGGCCAGCTTCTCGAGCTTTGCCATCTCTTGTTTCGACAATGCTCCAGTCTTGTAGAGCATGTGGCCCATCAACGTTGATTTCCCATGGTCAACATGGCCTATAATGATCAAGTTGAGGTGTGGTTTCTTTTCGGACATTATTCGTTCAACTCGTTTGTGCTAACTTAAGCTGGCATAAAATATGCAAGTGAAGGCAGTTCAAGCGGGGCGTATAAAACTCTTTTGGCGTTATTGGTTCTAAGAAGGTTGCAAGAGACGGGTAGGCAGTGTGTGGTAGAATTGGGGAAGGAACTTGGTTGAGAGGATTACCTGGCGGAAAGTGCCATTCGTTCTTTTTCTTCTCTTCGTCGAACAGCGTTACTCCGTGAATCCCCACTAGCTGTTGCTATGAGTTCATCAGCAATTATTTCTTCGATAGCCTCGATGGTGCTGAAGCTTCGGCGCCAGATGCTTTCAGAGATAAACCGGAGTGCGAGATCGATGCGGCGGAGAGGGGCTACATCACAGGCGGTGTGGTAGCTGATTCCTCCATAGGAGATGCGTGTAGTTTCCTCGCGCGGGGCAGCATTTTCAATGGCTTGGATGAGGATTTGGACTGGATTTTGGTTTGAGCGAAGGTGTATGATTTCAAAAGCCGTTCGGACGATACGGATTGTGGTTGATTTCTTGCCAGTAATGAGGCCAGATTGTCGAGCGCTTTGACTGCGACGGCTTGCCCATCCGGGAGTCATGAGGCGGTTGATAAATCGTTCTACGATTGGGACTTGGCGTTTGCCAAATCTTCGGTGTTCATGACGCCCAAAGGTATGAGGAATAATTACGGGTTTTAAGCTGATGTATTTTGCCAGCCCTTGATCGCGGATTTCAATATCTTTTGTGCTCCAGCGGCCAAAGATCTTGATTTCGGGGAGTTTTGTGGTTTCTGGGGGAGATTCTGCAGACATAATTGACACCTAGGGCTAGCGCTGCGGTTTTTCGACTTTTCCGATTATCATGGCATCTAAGGAGGCGCCATTGCATTTTACGACTTTCCAACGAACACCGGGAAGGTCACCAAATGCTCTTCCTCGTGAGCCACCTATTCCCTCGACGATAACCTCGTCATGTTCATCGACGTAAGTGAGGGCGCCATCACCAGGGAGAAAGGCAGTTATTTGCCGGCCATTTCGGATAAGCTGTACACGTACGCACTTACGAATAGCAGAATTGGGTTGCTTTGATTCAATACCCACCTTTTCTAAAACGATAGCCCGTGCTTGTGGGCTTCCCTCGAGTGGGTCGGCTTTTACATCAAGACGAAGCATCCGCCGTTTGTAGTATCGATCTTTCCAGCGGAGTTTCTTGCGCTTCTTCTTTAGCGTTCGGCCAGCGAATTCTCCGGATGGTGATTTTGATCCAGGCAATCTCACATAACCTCGTGATTAATCAGGGTGCTGCGATTCCGTAAAGGAGCTTAAAACTTTTGTCATCTATCTGGTGAAGCAATAGTTATTCAGAAAGTTCAGGTGTCGGTTCAGCAATAATTATCGCATCGATTCCGTGATGTCTCTTTGCCAGAAGACGAGCACGCTCGATATTTCGTCCATTGCGACCAATGACTCGGCCACGATTTTCACTATTCACGGTAACGACCGCGACTCGGCGTCCCTTGGACTGTTCTTGGACATTAACGGTTGTGACCTTTGCAGGTGCTAGGGCGTTTCGTACAAAGAGTTCAGGGGTGTCTGCAGCTTCTACAACATCAATGTCTCGTTTAAGCATTGTACGAGCTCGTTTTATTGTCATACCACGACGACCAATTGCTAACCCCAGATGACCTGGACTGACGACGAAAATGATGCGTTCGCCATCTTGGTCGACAATACAGTCTTTGACTTCAGCACCAGTGATGTCGCCGAAGAGCGCCATCAGCTTGATTTCTTCCATATTTAGTTTGATGTCAGAGGTCGTCACTTTTTGCTCGCTCCAGTTAGAGCAGTTATATCTGCATCCCCTGGTTCTAAGACGGCCATAGCTGCCACCATATGGGGGCGTCCACATATTTGACCGAGGTCCCAACTATTACTTCGATATTGATGGATTGGTATTTGGTTTGCTGTAGCTAGTGTGTTGATTTCATCTTTTACACCGTTTGGTGCATTTGCTGCAAGAATTACTAATCGCGGCGAACTAGTTCGAAGTAAGTGGATTGTTCGGTTTGCACCAAATACGGTTTTTCCTGATTTTACAGCCAACCGAATTGCAGTTTCAGCATCCATTAAGGATCACTTTTTCCTATCAGATTTTCATTCGCAATGCATCTTGTAACTAAGTGTGCAACGTATCGTCGCATATAAGGGCTACGGAAGATAATTGCGGCTCTGCGAGAATTTCAACGCTTCCTTTTAAGTTCTATGCACGCCCCGTTATAGTTCTCATGAACTGTGTGTTGTAACGTTTGTTGAAAAATTACCATGCAAGACTGAATGGATCATTTCTTTTTCGCTGCACGAGGAGGACTCATGAACAAATCAATTGCTCCAGTTCCAAGAGGAATCGATTGCCCGATAATTACATTCTCTGTAATCCCTAGAAGATTATCCTCTTCACCCATAATACTGGCCTGGATGAGATGGCGCACGGTTACTTCGAACGCCGCACGAGCCAAAACACTTGATTGTTCACCGCTAATTCCATGGCGTCCAATTTGGCGAATTTCACCAGTAGCCGTCATGAGATCTGCCACAAGCATGATATGGCGAATATCAACATCGAGGCCTTGTTCGTCGAGAACATCCTTTGCTTCATTGATGATGACTTGCCGAGCTGCTTCAATACCGAGAGTTTCTGCGATTTCATGGATGTGATTTGAGACTGTCCGGGTTGTGTCAACGCCCTTGGTGCGTAGAACCCCTTTAAGGTTCGTGCCCTCAGTATAAAGAACCCATTCTGGACCTTCCTTTTTAATTAGAACCCGTTTAACACCGTCTTGACCTTTAATGAGCCCATTTCGAACTTTTTCAAATGTTTTTTGGAGTTTTGCCATGTGCATGGCTTCTTCGCCTTCACGTAGTTCTGGGGCGACGACGATTCGGGTTCCGTCTTGTGAGACTTCCCCAAGCGTAGGTCGAGCGTTAGCGAGTCTTTCAGCAATTTGCTCAGCTGTCGTTCCTTTATCTTCTAGCAGATTGGGGTCAAGATTAACAACGATACCCCCTTCTGCAAGATCGATTTCCACAGTTTCTGCGACACGTTCAACACGAGTTTGTTCTATTTGCTGTGCAATATTTCGTGCCAGTTTTTCCTTCTCGCGGTATTCTTCATCAAGATACACATTCATTGTAGGAGTTGAAGGATTGCGACGGGCATCAACTATTTCAATGAGCCGTGGAAGTCCGAGAGTGACGTTAAATTCTGCGACACCAGCAAAGTGGAAGGTCTTGAGTGTATTGTGAGTTACAATACCTTCACTTGTAACAAATGTCTCAAGACCATCAACTGAAAAATCATAAACCCATTCAGTGGGGGATGGAATTAATTCTAATCGGGTTATTTCATCCCAAAACACTCCGCTTTGATAGGCTCTTTGAAGGATTTGCAGTTGGTTTTTAATGTTAATTTTCTTCTTCAACGCAATTTCAGAAAATGTGGTTATGTATCTGGCTAAGGTTTGACGCCCAATTAGCTGGGTTCTTGAATACTTCCTAATACTTGCAGCTAAAGATGATCGAGCCGGAATTTTCAATATTTGGCTAATTTCTTTTAATAGAGTACCAAAATTCGGAACCACATCTATTAGGTCATAGGTGACGCTTTTCTGATGATTCTTTTCATCCTCGGAATTGGCAAGCAGTGCTAATAGTGTTCGTTTTTCGGTAATATCAAAATTCACCAAGTCACGAAATTGCGATGCAAACTTTCCTGGTATTTTTAGCCAGTAATGAGCTTGGTCATCACTATTTCCAGACGAATACTTTGATGTTTGGATCCCAAGTCGTGAAAGAAGTAAGCATATTCCATCTCGCAATTCCTTTGAACTAGAACTTGCCCTAATGTATGTTCTTTCAAGGTTTACATTTCCATCTCCATCAAAATACGCTTTAAGAAGAGCACCGATGAAACTATCATCGCAATTTAGCGCCCATTGAGGTACATGTTTTTCATGTGCTCCCTTTCCACACATTTTATCAAAAAGCCTAGCCAAGAGTGTGGAATATATCACAACTGAGGTGCTTGGACCGTAAGCACCTGTACCCTTCACCGTTTTGTAGTGTAAGCCAAGTCTTTCAGCAAATTCGATTGCACGATTTCTATAATTTTCGTCTGAATTTGTAATTGAGATAAAGGTACCCAAGTTTGAGCCTTCTGCTAAATAGGCCCCAATAAACCAACCGGTTAAGGTGTCAAGCTCTAAGACTTCCGGGATTCTCGTGTGTTCGCTATGTTGGTTCTTGGGATACAAATAGCCAGAAACCAATGTTTGGGTTTTACCAGTATCCAAAGCAGTCCTAAGACCATCTACGCCAACAGGAATTGAAACTTCATCTAAGTGCTGTAACCAATCTCTCCCCGTTTCTTCACGAATCTTTGCCGCGTTTTCTAATTCAGAGCCAAACCAAATTTCATTCCTTGGAAGATAGATGTGAATAGGTAATTCTTTTAGCGGATTTTCCGATGGGAGTTTCCAAACGACTGGAATTCTATCTCCAATCTTCAAATCCTTCCCTTGAATTGGTAGTATTGTATTATTTTCACGAACAACAAATGAGTGAGACAAAGTGGCTGTTATCGATCTTCCGCTTCTAGTTGAAATTTTGAGAAGTTCACCTTTCGGTAAATGGCGACTGACCTGCACTAATTGCTTCCAATAAATTTGTTCATCATTCCCAAGAGAAGGAACAGATATCTCTAATTCACTTGGAATATTACAGATTTCAGATGAAGTTAGATTGGATGAATTATCTGCGGGGTTTATTCGTGTAATTAATTCATCTACAAAGTCCCCAATCGAAACAATGCTTGATACACTTCCTTGGCGAATAATCACTTTCTCAGTACCGGGAATACTCATCTGGGTTCCTGGTTCGCCAATTGATTGGGCAGCCACAGCGCCAACGGCTTCACCGGGTTCAACTAGTGAGTCAGCGTATGCAACTTCAACTTGTTTGATGATTTTATTAAGCTGGTTTTGTGTGATTTTTTGATCTATTAATCGATCACGTAGTTTTTGAAGAACGAGGGGGGGAATCATGCCGCGTTTTCGGAGTTGACTGAGTTTGGCATCAATTGCTTTGGTGGTAATAGCTTTGGATGTAGTCATTCTGTATCACTTCTCCTCACTAAGAACACGTTCAATGATTACATCTAGGTTCACAGCTTTGCCATGATCACTCCGTGCAGGATCGACACCATCTTCGCCATATTTGAATTGGATAATCTCTCCCGTTGAGTTTCGAACTGTGCCATCATATTCGACTTTGATGTCTTGGAGTGCATTGATGAGCCGGCGTTGCATGTATCCACTGGTACTAGTCCGTACAGCAGTGTCTACGAGGCCTTCTCGACCACCCATAGCGTGGAAGAAGAATTCAATGGGATTCAATCCTTTTCGATAACTGGCTTCGACAAACCCTCGTGCCTGTGGCGATAGGTCGCCTTGAGTGAAGTGAGGTAGTGTTCGTCTCCGATATCCTCGAGAGATTCTTTGCCCGCGGACAGCTTGCTGTCCCACACTAGCGGCCATTTGTGCAAGGTTGAGAGGATTTCCCTTTGC
>JBHLPI010000035.1:0-18573 GCA_048939595.1 Promethearchaeota archaeon
ATCCTATTTTGAGTTTCGACAGTTTAGGTGGAATTACAGCTCGCACATAGGCCTGGTTGGGATTTCGCGTAAAAAAGTTCTGATGATAATCTTCCGCTTCAAAAAAAGCTTCAAAGGGTTCAATTGCCGTTACGATTGGCTTAGAATATTTACCGGATTTTTCAAGTTCCATAATAACTTCCTCTGCAACATTTTTCTGTTCTTCATCATGATAAAAAATCACCGAACGATATTGCGTACCAACATCATTCCCTTGACGATTCAAAGTTGTCGGATCATGTGTGGCAAAGAAAACATCAAGCAATTCTCGAAAAGTAATTGCAGTAGGATCATAGGTAATCTGGATTACCTCAACATGGCCTGTTCGTCCCGTACTCACCTGTTTGTAGGTAGCTGTTTCGGCTTTTCCCCCCGAATATCCTGAAGCAACTTTCTGGACGCCTTTTAACCGAAGAAATACAGCTTCAGTACACCAGAAGCATCCACCACCTAAAGTGGCAAATGCGGCTCTATTTGTACTGTTCATTTTTATTTCACCAAATCTGATTCCTCACGAGCCGTCATACTTCAAAAATCCAATGAATTAACGAGAATGCATCCGAAAAGTGGCCTAACCAAATATAATAAGCCAGCAATACACATCTTCCACAACTCACTGGTAATGAGGACTAGCAATGTCTCCTACGATCCCGAATTTTGATCCCGAGCTAGCAAAAGAGTATGTAACGAATTATGATGTCCCTGAAATTCTCGAATTTGTGAAGTTATTGTACCTTCGCGATATTCAGGGTACTCCGATTTCAGGATCAGAATTTCTTCGACAGCAAAAGAACACAGTTCCACTACTACAAACTGGGATGGTTCCATGGATTGAGAAGAACCGCAAACGCAGCTTCCTTAGCTTCCAAGAAGTCCTCTCCTTTTTCGGGTATCTTGGCCTCAATGGCACACAAATCCCTGAACTTGTTGATGCTGTTGACCATACGTTCACGACCTATCCACGTCGCCATGGAGCCTTCATTGCTTCCAGTGGAAAAGTCAATCAATGCGCTAACACGAAATTTCTTCGTGCTGTCCTAGCTCTGGGATTCGCGAAGGATTCACGCGTCGAACGCGCTTGTGGGGAATATCTTGAAAGGAATCTTGGACACGAAGGAGAATGCCATGTCCGAACTGATGGGAACCCCTGTGCATATGTGATGGTTCACACGCTTCGCTGGTTGAATGAATACCCTGCAAAATGGCGAACCAAAGAGTACCATCGGTCAGTCAAGAATATCCAAAACTACCTTCTCGCTCATGACTTGTCCACAGCGAATTATCCGCGGCGATATCCAGAGCCGAATAAGAATTGGTTCAAGTATGGTTACTTCCGCTCCTATCAAAGCAGTATCTTTGAAGCCACTGAAGCTCTAGTAGAAAGTGGTATTACACAACATAAGGCTCTTAAAAGAACCCTCAACGTGATTGGTTCAACCTGCATTAATGGTGTAACATGGAAACCGCAATATATTCAGAAGCACTGGCCCATCAAAATACTGCCCCCACAACGTGGAGCTAATGTGGGAAGCCCTTGGCTCTCACTTCGAGGACTACGAATCACAAGGGGCTAAGTCTTTTTCGGGAATTCTTTGAATACATCTTCAAGAGTGGGTTTACCGATTTCCTGCAGCTCATAACGCACTCGAACTGAAGGTTTGTTTATTTTGACAACGCGCCCCAAGTCGATGGGTGTGCCAATCACCACAACTTCCGCATCGACAGCATTAATTGTCTCTTCAAGTTCCTTCACTTGCTCTTTGCCATACCCCATGGCAGGAAGTATCTCACTTAGATGAGAGTATTTTTCGAAGGTGGCCTTGATAGATCCCACTGCGTATGGGCGGGGATCGATAATTGCTGCTGCACCGTACTTTTCTGCTGCCACCCAGCCTGCTCCGATTTCCATTTCCCCATGTGTTAATGTTGGTCCATCTTCGATAACAAGGGCGCGTTTCCCTCGGATAGCCTCTGGGTTGTCAACGAAGAGAGGTGAAGCTGCATCGATGATGATGGCTCGGGGATTTACTACGCGAATGGTTCGGCGGACTTGTTCGACACATTCGGGTTCGGCGCTATCGATTTTATTGATTATGACAACATCGGCCATACGCAGGTTGGTTTCTCCAGGGTGATACATAACTTCATGGCCTGCACGGTGGGGGTCGGCAATGACGATATGAATGTCTGGTACATAGAACGGAAAGTCGTTATTGCCTCCATCAAAAACGATCACGTCAGCTTCTTTTTCTGCTTCTTCAAGGATTTTACCATAATCAACGCCTGCGTACACGATGGCACCTCGGTTAATATGGGGTTCGTATTCTTCCATTTCCTCAATGGTCGTTTTGTATTTCTTGAGGTCCTCGATTGTCTCAAAGCGTTGCCATACCTGTTCTGCTAGGTCTCCGTAGGGCATTGGGTGTCGAATCACGACGACTTTCAACCCTTTGTTGCGTAGGAGTTCAACGACGCGACGGCTGGTTTGACTCTTGCCTGCACCTGTTCGGACTGCACACACGGCAACAACTGGCTTCTTGCTTTGAAGCATTGTTGTGCCGGGTCCCATTAATCGAAAATCTGCGCCCATGGAGTGAACCCACGAGGCGAGGTGCATCACATCAAGGTGTGCAACATCGCTGTAGGCAAAAATGACTTGCTCAATATCATGTTCTTTTACCAGAGCTGGTAAAATATCCTCAGGGTAAATCGGAATACCTTCCGGATACAGCTTTCCGGCAAGAACTGGAGGATAGGTTCGTTCCTCAATACCGGGGATTTGCGTGGCTGTAAATGCGACGACCTCGTATTCTTCGTTGTCACGGAAATACACATTGAAATTATGAAAGTCGCGGCCTGCCGCACCCATGATTATAACTCGCCTTCGTGCCATAATGAACATCACATCCAGTTGTGAGCACGGTTGTGTCTCCCCAGTAAAAGCATTACGTTTCATCAGAAAGCGATACTGTTGTCAACAGTTGAAACCGCTTTTCAGACAAGGAGAGTTTAAAGCACACATTGGGTTCACAGTATATGTTACTTGGAGCGGAATGTATGTCTCGAAAACTGGTTCGTAGATATTATGATGAGCAATATCAGGCTGAATGGCGTCGGCTCATTCAAGACCCCTTTTCACATCTTGAATTTCAGACCACTATGCATTTTCTTAACAAATACATTCCAAAACACGGGTTATTCCTTGATGCATGTGAGGGTCCAGGTCGCTACACAATTGAACTCGCAAAACGAGGGTAAGAACTCATCTTATTTGACCTTAGTTCTGAATCGTTGAAAAAAGCAGAACGTCAAATCAAACGCGCAAAAGTACAGCAAAAGGTTACACAATATATCGAGGGCTGTATCACAGATTTAAGCCAATTCGAAGATAACACCTTTGATGGAATCCTTTGTTTGGGTGAGCCACTAAGTCATTTGCTCAGCAAAGTTGACCGAATTCGAGCTGTTGATGAATTGATTCGCGTCGCAAAACCTAGTGCTCCGCTCTTTGTGTCAGTCATTGGCCGCTTAGTAGTCCTCAAAGATGCATTGGAGTCCTTTCCTGATCTACTGGAAATCAAGGATTTGTTTATGAAAATCCTCGACACTGGGACTTATGAGGGGGGACATGGTTTTACAGCCGTTCATTTCTTCCTCAGCGAAGAACTTGAATCAATATTTCAAGAAAAACCCGTAAAAATTCTTGAAATGGTGGGGCTTGAAGGCCTTGCTTCGTCACACCGCAGGAGGCTCAATCAATTAGCTCGAAAGTACCCTAAACGATGGAAGAATTGGCAAGCATATCACTTGAAAACTTGTACACATGCGCATATAGTAGGAACCTCTAATCATATACTCCTTATTTGCCAGAAAACTTAATCTCTCGAAGTATTAGGCGTAAAGAATTGATTTTGCGCCTTCAAAATCCGTTTTTAGTCGGAATTGCGTCTTCCTGAACACGATTTTTTAGGAGAAACACGGTCAACAAAGAAATATAAGTCGCGATTGCCCAGCTCATAGCTAGTGAGGAGATGTTCCATGCGGGGTAAAAGCGGAAAAGGTATTCTCCTACTAGGCTTAAGCCTGCTAAAGCTCCTAATTGCTCCTTTTCTCAGACGGCTGAGATAGGGCGCATCATATACACCTGGGATGAAGTTGTTTTTCCCGTTGGGACTTTATCCCGGTGCATTCTCTTTTTGTTAATCGCTCGACGCTGGTCTCGCCAAGTATCGGGCAATGACAGCTAAAACAGCACCGAGTAACGCTGGTGAATTAAGGAGAATTAGGGGCCAGACAACAGGGGAGATTCCAGCTAGATAGTATCCAGCGAAGAGGATGATGAGGCTAAAGATACCAATGCCTGCTCCAAGGCCAATGATAAATCGACCCGTTCCAATCCGGTTCATCAGGAAGAGTGCTGATCCAAAGATAACAGCAATTCCTCCAAAGGATGCAATCCAACTGAGAACTGACAAAAGGAGGTTCACGTAATAGGCAACTTCGGGTGGCAGACCTAAAATTGCAACTATCATTGGTAGATATGCCCATAAGCCAATTCCGCCAACAGCCCCTGCGGTGATCATGAGAAGTCCACCAATGAGACCAATGACGAATGGTAGTTTATTTTCCAATGTGGGGCTCTCCTCAAAGGGATAGCGGCTGTAAGCATTTAAAATGATTGTATAAGCTTCTCAATATGGGTGAAGAAATGGTGTGGTGCCTTGTTTGATGATAGAGACAAACTTTTATAACTCCACACAGTGAACGTGCAGCTACCAGAGGTCGAATTATAATGATGGAAAGAAGTCTAGCCTATGACCGTGCGATTACGATTTTTAGCCCGGAAGGCCGGTTATACCAAGTTGAGTATGCATTAGAAGCAGTTCGTCGTGGCAAAACAGCGATCGGCGTCAAAGCTGCAAATGGTGCTGTGATTGGCGTTCACAAAGAAGCCACGTCCCCCCTCATGGACCTAGAACAGATTCAAAAAATCTACGTAGTCGACAAACATATCGGTTGTGCTATTGCCGGTCTACATGCAGATGCTCGGGTTCTGGTGGATTTTGCTCGAGTTCAAAGCCAGATTAACCAAATTACTTATGGTGAGCCCATTGATGTGGAAGTTCTCACTAAGAAAGTATGCGATCTGAAACAGAACTACACGCAAGTAGGCGGCATTCGTCCATTTGGCGTTTCTCTGTTGATTGCCGGTGTCGATTCGCAAGGCCCCCAGATCTTCACAACAGATCCTTCAGGCTCATATTGGAGTTGGCGTGCAACCGCTATCGGTTATAATTCTGAAGCAGCCCGAGAATATCTAGCAAAGCATTATAAGCCCTCCATCAAGCTAATGCCAACCGCTGTCAAACTCTGTATCGACACCCTTCGACAGGTCGTCGAAGAGAAACTCGATGAAGAAGCTATGGAAATCTCCGTTGTGGATACGGAAAAACAAGTCTTCACTCCACTGACCAACGAAGAGATTCGTAGTTTACTCGAATAGTTCAGGGTACTCGACTCCATTCACTCTCAACAAATTATCAGCCGAAAGAGTGGACTTTAGTCTTCGTCCCAATCGAAATCGATGTCGTCCGGTTTTTTCTCTTTCTTCTTTTTCCCTTTAATAATCTGAATTTGATCACGAAGTGGTCGGTCAATTCGCAACACGTTATCCGCTGCGTTTTGAACTGCTACACTAAATCCCGGTTCAAAGCCTATGGCCAGTGTTTCTAAACCATGTTCTCGAGCTCGACGAAGAATAGGTGCTGTTCTAGCATGACGACTAAATACGACAAGAAGCTTGGTCGCATCACCTAACACGAGGTCCATCGATTCAATTGCCATATGTATATGAACATCGGATGTGGTGACAACGGGTGTAAACCCACTATTCGATATTGCTTCAAGCAATTTGGTGCTCGCCCGTTCATTCAAATAGACTTTTGCGACACCAATTTTGCCAAACTCTTCAATTTGACTCTTCAAGTCATCTAATCGGATCTCGAATTCGCGACGTAAAACATTGGGCCCATCAATGAGGAGGGCGACTCTTCCCGAGCGACGAAGTCGAGATACTAATCGTACTAAACTTCGTATTCGTCCGGTCCGTGATGACATAGGTGTTCAAACTCGAGTGAGTCGATATAGTTTATAAATGAAAATAATTGTTCTTTCCTCAATCCACTCTGCTACGACTTAATTCTTTTGTTTTTAATACGGAAAGTTTAACTGCGTGTCTTTTAAGTATTGCAGAGCAGGGAAAGCCTCATGAAGCAGGTCATTGAACAAGAAAAGGCATGGGAAATGATTCGCGGTGCGAAGAGTGCTGGTGGTCAAATCATTTCAGCTACAATCCATGTCCGTATCTCTGAAAGCAACTCCAACTCTGATTTCCAGAAAACAGTCAGTGCCATTTTAGGTGATGGCTTTTCCCAACCAAGAGGACGCGCAGTTGTTGTCTGGGGAGAACAAGCAACAGATATCAGTGATGTTGCTAACCTTTGGCTCCATTACGGACAAGTTGAATCGACCGAGATTCTCTCTACCTGCCGCAATTTAGCAGGGAAAGCAGGATTTGGTGAAACTGGTAAATTACGACTCACATGTGTAATAGAATTTTCTGAACGCAACCGCGTAGTAACCTTGCATGATTTGGCCTATCCTGCCCGGGGAGGAGAAGCTGTCGCAGATACCGTTGCACTAAGACCTTTCAAAGCTGTCAGTGACAAGGGCGAATACACTTTCCAGACGGTTCCCGAATTAAAGAAATTTCTCACCAAAGTCAAGGATGCAGAGACCCATAGATTTGATGACAAGACTGGTAAATGGGTGCGCTGGGTTGAAGTAGAACAACAGGAGGACACACTTGTTGTTAATATACCTAGCCAGAAAGGGTCTAAAACTTTGCAAATCAATCTTCAGACTGGCAAAGTTGAGGAAAAGAAATAATTGTCCCTCTAACTCTTTTTTCCAAGGAGCAGGCTTTTTAGCCTGAACGCTCCATTGTCTACTGCTCCACGGATCATTCATTTGTAAAGTAAGGTAGTTCTTGATGGCTGAAGAAGAAAGAGTGGAACTCGAAGAAGAAAAGAAAATTGAAGAAAAACGCAACGTAGCTAAACAACTGGCAACCTCATTTCCCAAGTTCCTTGTGAATGGTCTCATTGTGATTGGACTTGGGCTATTCTACATTTTCGTTATCCCGCTCTTCGCTTTGTTAGATGCATTTCCGATACTTGTGCTTCCGACAGTGTTGGATCCAGCGGGTGTCATCCTTACAGGTTATTCGCTCATCCGCATTGGAGTGCTGTTAGTGATTCTGTTGTTTGGAATTGAATCCCTGTTGCAATTTGCTCGTTCTGCTGATGCCTTCTCTGATTACATTATTAGCCGGCTTCCCGGAATGCGTTCTACTGACCGATATCATCCCCGACGTATCCCCCTTAACTTGATTTACATTTTCATGATCTTAGCTGTTTATGTTATTGTCTCCCCAATTCTCTTACCGGGCTTATTTCCAATTGCGATTCTCCAGCCTTATTTCCATATTCTTGCCGTGGCCCTCGTTCTCTTTTTCGTATTGACGTTTGTCTATGATTTAGCAAAATCCATCCAAAAATCAACCAAACGTGGTATTGACAAATTTGGTAAACGGATCGCTCGCCGATATGAAGTGGAAAATGAGAAATCAGAGAAAACAGACATCGATTATTAGGGCTATCCGGTTGGTTTCGCTGTGGCTTCCACTGCCGTGGAAGACCGTTTGCGACTTGCAGGCTTTGGAGCTGCTTTAGCGATATCTGCAAGGATAACAGCGGTTTTTCGTAATCCCTCCAGACGCATTGCCGTACCCAAAGGTGGATCAAGCCCGATAAGAAATTGAATTTTAGTATCAATGTTATTAACGCGTACAAAAGACCAAAATTCTTGCAAGACCTTCCGTTGTGGCTGAACATGTTCGGTGAACGCTTCCTCACTGAATTTCGGAAACTCAATCCGAAGATACCAAGTGTCTTGCATATCCTTGAGGATATCTGCCGATAACCCATGCATTTCCATAAGAAATGTCAGGAGCGGTTCAAGCGCCTCACGATTAACAATATCCCCATCCGGGTCCAAACTCACCAAATCCTGCTTCAAGTCAACAATAAAAATCCCATTTCCTACTCCGAAATACCATCGGTTTTCAATCGCATACCCATAAACCGTTTGTTTCGTTCTTTTTTCTAAATATTCAGTAAACGCTTTGAAATTGGCTTCTGGTTTATCCTTTTGAAACTGTATAAAGCGCCGAAAATAAGCAAGTGGATAGCGTGGTTCGTGGGGGTGGTCGCGTTTTGCCCCGGATTTTAAATAAGCCTCTAGGGCTCGTATGCTCACTTGGTAACAAAACGAAGGCAAATCAGTAGTCTTTGCTCCTAACGCAATCAGGATATTCAGAAAGACACGATCAGGGCACAAAGGCCTAATTGTACAGCGCATGCGGTCCCGTTGGCATTGTTTGCATGTAGTTGCCATCCTTGTAAGAACTTGGGTGAGCATGAACCGACCCATCGTTGGATTCCCAAGTTCCTCCAACTTTTCAAATCGGTCCTGATACTTCATGTACACGCTCTATCACCCAATGCTACCCAATAAAACGCGGTTCTTCATCCTTTATTCAAAGCTTCATTCAATTAAACAGGCTCTACAAACGCCTAGACGCTTCTAAACTTTTCGGTATTCGAATGGACTACTTAGTCTCTCGTTATCTTGTTTTTTGCATTTTTTTAGGTTAATTTGGGAGAACTTGATTTTCCTCAAGATGAGCAAAGCATAAAAGACTTGAGGCTCTCCATCGAAGCGAATTTCGCTCAAATATTCACCCTAGGTGTTTATGCTCATGACGGAACGAATAATTGATCTTCGATTTCATGGGCGAGGAGGCCAAGGAGCTTGGACAGCGTCAATCCTCCTGGCTCGTGCCGCCATCATGGAAGGCAAATATGCCCAATCCTTCCCCTTTTTTGGACCAGAACGTAGTGGAGCCCCTGTTGAAGCTTTTGCCCGAATCAGTAACGAAGAAATCGAGTTGCACAGCAAAGTGTATGAACCCGACTACGTTGTCGTCATTGACCCCACTCTTCTTGCCCAGGTGCCGGACACCGTAGTCGCTGGCACTAACACGAAAACCAAACTTATTGTCAATACCCGTGAAGGTGCCAAGACTCTTGCAAAGAAACTTGGCTTCAAAGGTGAAGTATGGACACTTGCTGCAACGGATCTTGCTCGCGAAATCATTGGGCGACCCATTGCTAACACTGCCATGTTGGGCGCGTTAATTCGTGCTACCAATTTAGTAAAACTAGATAGCCTATTTGAAGAAGTCAAAGCGCAGTTTGGTGGCCGTATCGGTGAGCGAAACGTGACTGTCATCCAACGTGCTTATGATGAGGTGTTGAAACATGCCTGAAAAACAACCTGGCTCTAAAGAGATTCCCGCTGCAGGAGTTTGTTGGAAACCTGCTACCGATTACAAAACTGGAGATTGGCGCAGCAAACACCCTGTCCGAGACGAAGAAAAATGCACACGCTGTCTCACCTGCTGGATTTTCTGCCCCGACGCAGCAATCAGCTGGGATGGCAAAGACATCCACTTCGACCTAAACTATTGCAAAGGCTGTGGCATTTGCGCCGAAGAATGCCCAGTCAAATGCATCGAAATGGAGGATGAATAAGACAATGTCTGTTAAACAAATACTCATGGGAATCAATGGTGATGAAGCAGTCGCCTATGCAGCAAAACATGCTCTCGTTGACGTCTGTGCCGCATACCCTATCACCCCACAAACGATTATTGTAGAAAAGTTCGCAGAATTTGTTGCCAACGGTGAAGTAGAAACTGAATTCGTCCGCGTTGAATCCGAACACAGCGCCCTCAGTGCTTGCCTTGGTGCCTCAGCCGCAGGAGCCCGCACCTTTACTGCCAGTGCAGCCAACGGCATCGAACTCATGCACGAAGTCATCTTCCTCACCTCCTCCATCCGCCAACCGGTCATCATGGCTGTCGCCGACCGCTCCCCTAGCGGACCCATCAACATCCACGGCGACCAAACCGTCTCCCTCGCCCAACGCGACACCGGATGGATCATGATGTACTGTGAAAACTCCCAAGAAGCCTACGACTCCACCCTCCAAGCCTTCCGCATCGGTGAACACCCCGACGTCCAACTCCCCGTCATGACCATGCTCGACGGCTTCGTCCTCACCCACACCCTCGAAAACGTCTACCTCCTCAACGAAGCCGATGCCCACAAATTCGTCGGACGCCGCCAACCCATGATGCTCACCATCGACGGCAAACAAGTCCCTCTCAAACTCGATCCCAAAACTCCCATCACCATCGGTCCTCTCCAACTCTTTGACTATTATATGGAATCCAAACTCCAGCACAGCCAAGCCATGGAAAAAGCCCGCCCCGTCATCACCCAAATCAACAATGAATGGGCCCAACTCACCGGACGCAAATACGGCGACGGGTATTTACAACCCTTCAAAGTCAATGACGCTGACGCCGTCATCCTCACCAGCGGCAGCTCCGCCGGCACCGCCCGGTTCGTCGCCCGACAACTCCGCGCTCAAGGCAAAAAAGTCGGACTTCTCAAACTCCGCACCTTCCGCCCATTCCCCGACAAGAAACTCGCTAAACTCCTTACTGACGTACCCGTTGTCGGTATCTTCGAACGCACTCATACCACTGGCAGTCTCGGTGGTCCTCTCTTCAATGAGGTGCGAAGCGCCCTCTATGAGCACGACACTCGCCCCACTATCCTCGGCTACTACGGTGGACTCGGTGGTCGTGACGTGACCCCTAACCACTTCAAGGCAATTTACAAGGAGCTCCTAAAAATAAAGGACACAGGCAAAGCTCCGAGCAATCCCATCAAATACATCACGGTGAGAAAATAACCTGGAGGAAGAAACATGACTCAAGAAACCCCTGAATGGCGACCCAAACTCAAAGACATCGCGGAGCAAAAAGAATTCTTCACCAGCGGCCAACGCCTCTGTGCTGGCTGCCCCGCCGGCTCCATGGCCCGCATGGCCATGCACGCCCTCCCCCGCCCTCACAACACCATCGTCAGCCAAGCCACTGGCTGCCTCGAAGTCGCCTCCACCATCTACCCCTACACCGCCTGGCGCGTCCCCTGGATGCACAGCCTCTTTGAAAACGCCCCCGCCAATGCCAGCGGCATCGAAGCCGCCTACAAAGCCCGCAAACGCCAAGGCCTCGAAGACGACATCCCAGATTTACTAGTCTTTAGTGGCGACGGTAGTGGGTTTGACATCGGCGTCCAAGCTGCCAGCGGCGCTATCGAACGCCGACACAACTTCCTCTACATCATCTACGACAACCAAGCCTACCAAAACACTGGGATCCAACGCTCTGGTGCAACACCCAAATATGCGTGGACAACGACCAGTCAAGTCGGGAAGGCAGTTCCTGGAAAACCCATCTGGAAGAAACCCATTGCCCTTGTGTATGCTGCACATGATCCGGCATATTGTGCGACGGCTTCGGTGTATCATTGGCGTGACTTCATGATGAAGGTGCGGAAGGGGATGGAGAAGCAGGGTCCGGCGGTGATTGTTGTGTTAGCTCCGTGTCATCGAAACTGGCGGTATCCGGAAGAACTGGGAATGAAAATGGCGAAACTCGCAGTAGAAACCTGTTTCCATCCCTTATGGGAATACGATGGCGAAACTCGGACATATACAATGTCGTTACCGAGCCTGCGGTATGTGAAGGACCCATCAAAGAAGAAACCGATAGAAGAATGGCTCGAACCCCAGGGTCGATTCCGTCACCTCTTTCGACCAACACGCCAAGATGCGATGCTGAGAGATTTCCAGAATCTCGTTGATGAGGATTGGGACTATATTCAGAGACTCACGAAGATGTAATTTATTCAGTCGATTCATGTCTATTCACAAAAAGGTTGCTTGGTTATTCAATCGGCTAGCTATGAATCGGTTATGAGTGGATTTATAGTGTGCACGAGATTTAGTATACTTGTTCCAATAGAATTTCTTTGAGGATCATAGCTGCCATGTTCATTGAGGAGTATGAGTTTGGGAAAATTGTGATCAACGGGGAAACGTACCATACGGATGTGTTGGTGTTTCCGGACCGGGTCCGGGATCAATGGTGGCGACGGAAAGGCCATGAACTCACCATAGAGGATTTGAAATGTGTGGTGGCTGCACGACCCGAGGTCTTGATTGTGGGTACGGGATATCGTGGGGGGCTTCGAATACCTAATGAGACTAAACGACAGCTAGAAAGTCACCATGTTCAACTTATCGCGAAAAAGACACAAGAGGCGTGTTCAATCTTCAACTCCATGATACGGGCTCATCGTAACGTGGTGTTGGCATTGCATTTAACCTGCTAGCCCAGGCATTTTATGGGGGTTGGTCCGCAACAGTTCATGTTATAATTGCTGATGTCAATAGTATCTTGGGATGGTTCGAGTTGGGTACTAAGGATCCACGTTTCCGATTTCTGGGGGCGATTGTAGTTGCTAGTTTGGGGTGTCTGCTGATTGGATTTGGGTTAGTCTATCCGATTTACGGTGCGTCGGATGGACAGCCACAGTATGCCTGGGGTGGAGTACGATATGAGCATGTGCGACCCATTAGGGGCGTTGTCTCCAATGCAAGACCAATAGTTCAGGTTGAATTTGGTGTGGAGTGGCTATCTGATGTTTTGGTTGATGTTCGGAACTTCTATACCAATGGCACACCGGTCGTGCTTACTGTCTCTTCGGATGGTGATCAAACAACCACCTGGGATTTCTATAATACGACGAATGAACCGATAAATATAGGGATTGCCTTCGATTATTCCTCACTATTGGTGCTAACAATCCAATATGATTTGAACGCCACCTTCTTTTCGGGCTGGGTCCTGGTTCAGGGCATCCTATATCCACCGATGCCTCCGCCTCCAAATTTGGCATTCTTCTCTTCTAACCTTTTGGTTCTTGGCATAGTATTGCTTTTGCTTGGGTTGTATCTCTTTGGTTCTCAGAAACGCCATCACTTGTCAGGAAATTGGAATCAGGTGCTGGTGTTTTGCACACTTGGCGTATTGCTTCTCAGTGTGAGTTATCCTTCTCTTGCTAGCTCTTCCTATCGTCTTTACTATCATATCCCTGAATACACGGATTTCGGAG
Source organism: Promethearchaeota archaeon (assembly GCA_048939595.1). GTDB lineage: Archaea > Asgardarchaeota > Hermodarchaeia > Hermodarchaeales > Hermodarchaeaceae > Hermodarchaeum. The sequence goes on from JBHLPI010000035.1 coordinate 13,257, forward strand.
AATTCTCTGGGACGCTTAGCGCATCTGAACCCCATGTCAACATGACCCTAACTGGGCTAAGCCAATGTAACGTGAAATTGTATGGATTCCATGTTGCAACCGCATCAGTGACAATTCACTTATTCTCCTTGGATGGGATCATGAATCAGACATGGAATTATGTGAACTCACAATACCCTGGCTTCCGTAACTTCGAAATTGAAACCCCCGGAAATACAGTAGTTGAAGTGATTCGTGAAGCAGAGGATACCGCCTTTTGGTGTTGGATAATCACGAGCCATCGACCGGTGGAAGTCGTTCTGAATCCAGCTGGAGCGTATGCTCCGTTCGCCACTCTGTTTCTGGTAGTAGGAGTCGCAATCTTTTCTATTGGACTATTTTTCCTAACAAAGGGGTTCAGAGATGTTCCCAAAGATTACTAGCCAACTTTTTTTTCAGTTCTAGTAAGTGTTGGTATTGCCACTCTCGTTCTGTAGCGACCGCCTCATGTGCATTAGCTGCGTTTGAGGCTCTATGGATTGCTTGTAAGGCATAAATTGCGGCTCCGATGGAATGCGTTGGAACATGTGCCGTAGCCACGGCATGACCTGCAGCACGAGCTGCAGAACAGGCTGCATTGGCTTCTCCTACTTCACGGGCCGCGCCATGGGCATCAAGCGAAGCCTTGCGTATATTAGCGAGTTTTACTCCCCTGCTCTTTATCCAGGTCTTAAGGGTTTCAATGGCCCTTCGAGGTCGCTGGTCTTTTGGATATTTGTTTTCAAAATATGGTAAAGCACGCTCAACGCAATCCATCGCCCAAACTGCCAGTGTTTTCTGATCGGTTGCTTTCACAAGCTTGATAATTCGCTCATCTTTTCTGTAGTATGCAAGTGAAAAAGGCGGTTTCGCTTTTTGTGTTTTAGCATTCAAAGAAATTCCTCTTTGTCTCTTTTCATTTCTATTCAGTAGTGTTATTATGGGACGAGATTGTTTTGAATAAACGAATAATCGCCTATACCTCTGCTGGTGAAATGAGTGGTTGGGCTTCGAATTTATGGTTTTATAAACACGCCTCGAAATCTGTTGGTAGGACTCAAAAAGACGATCGACGCTCAATATCCATCCTTGTTTGCGCCGGTAAGTGTACATCCAGATTTGCTCCCACTTCCTGAAGAAGGCTATGATTCGCATCGTCGCCAATACTTGGCCAGTTCATTTCTCAGCGTCCTTGATGGCTTCGTGCCACCCACTTTGCACGGTCTGGCTTTGGTGAATCTCGATCTTTTTGTGCCACGACTGAATTTCATCTTCGGACTTGCACAGCCTGGTGGGAATGCCCTTGTGGCACTTCCACGGCTTCAACCCGCCTTTTACCAACTGCCTTCTGATAAGGCCTTATATTTTCGGCGCATTGTAATCGAGGTGGTACATGAACTTGGCCACGTGCTTGGGCTCGGACACTGCGATAATTACTGTGTCATGCGATTTTCCAATACTCTTGCTGATACCGATCGAAAGCCAGCCAAATACTGTGAAACGTGTTTTCAAAAATTGGTTCATTGACTGAGACGTGCTCCAAAGGTGATAACTTAAATCGGTGTATTTCCTGACCGTCAATTGTGGGATTTCAGTATGAAAACGCTGATTGTGTATGGAACTCGGTACGGGGCCACTGCAGGGACATCAGAAGAAATCGCGAAAGTGCTTCGTGACGAGGGCTTCGATGTCAAGGTTGTCAATGCCAAAAAGGAGAAGGTCAAAGACATCTCGGACTACGTATTCGTTATCGTGGGTAACGGCATGAAGTTCACTGGTTGGACCTCCGAGGCGAAAAACTTTCTTCGTAAATTTGCAGAAGAATTGAGGACTAAGAAACTAGCGGTCTTCGTCTCCTCAGCAGCACAAGTTATCCATGATTACAAGGGTGACATGGAAGAAAAGGCGAAGGCGTGGACAAAATATCTGGTCGAAGTAATGGCTAAGTATGATTTGAATCCGATGGCAATGGCGATTTTCGGTGGCTGGGTAAACCTGGATAATATGGGCTGGGTGGATAGAAAAATGGCTAAGTGGTTTATCACCGAACTAGAGGCTGTGGGTGTTAAAGGGGAAGACGGGATCCACGATACTCGCGATTGGGATGCCATCCACAAATGGGCGAAAGAACTGGTTCAGAAGGTTCGCGCCTAATCGTTTCCTTGCTGACTCCAAGAAGGGTTGTGAGTTCGACTAACGATGCAGATTCGATCTTTTCAGTTATCGGATTGGGACGCCATCTTTGAAATTTCAAAGCATACCTGGGGTGGGTATGACCAACTCCCTTATGAACTAAATGAGCTGCTGGCAAACCCTAACTCCTATTTGTATGTGATGGAGCGTAAAGGTCGAATTGTTGCCTTTGCGAACATCAATATTATCGATGAAGGAAAAACAGGCTGGATGGAGCATATGCGAGTCCATTGGCGGTACCGAAAACGGGGCTTCGCTTGGGCTATGACGCAAGGCTTAATCTCTAAAGCTGAAACGATGGGGGTGGAACGATTACGGCTCGCCACCACCATGGAAAATGAAGCAACCCATAAAATTGCCACTCGGATTGGTATGCATCAAGTTCTAAAAATGAAGCTGTTCTGGAAAGGCAATTACCGAGGAATTCGATGGAAAGACACCACAGTTCCTGTTACTCTAATATCCGCGAATGAAATGTACACTACTCTCAGGAAATTTCCAAATTTAATCCCGCAGGGCATCATCACCTATTATTGGCATTGCTTTGATTTTTCGAAAACACTTCTAGAGACAATGGAGACGCAATTTCAGTTTTGGAAAGCTGAAAGGAATGATACCATAGGAGCAGTTTCCATGGGATTTCAATTGACATTTCACGAAGCATCAATGTGGGTGTCAACCATCTATGCCCTAGATGAGGAATCCTTCCATTCGGCACTCTCACATCAATTGCAAACCGCAAAGGGTGCCCAAGCTCAAGGCGTGTTATGTTTTCACTCATTACCCTATCAAGCAGGTCAGAAAATTCCAGGATTGAAACAAAATACGTTTGCTAGTGAATTAGTACTGCTTGAGAAACGCCGACCCTTCGGGAAGTTCTGATGTGAGAGTCACTTTCCAATAACTAAAAAGGATGAATTTCGTAAGGTTCCATGTAATCTCTTATTGGAGATGTGATGTGAATGGGTGATACAGAAACAGCTTCAACACTTTCATTAATCGCCGGTATTCTCCAACTCATTTTCAGCCTCATCATGATAGGCATTGGTGCCTTCTCGGTCCTCCTCTTTATACCCCTGATGATAGATCCCATGATTATGACGATTATGGGCGTATTTCTGGTTCTTTTTCTCATCTACCCCATAATGGGAGTGATTGGTCTCATCTTCTCGGTGCTATGGATCAACTGGCGCCAATTCCCTGGCGAGCACAAAACAGGATTAATCGTCTCAGGAATAATCGCCCTCATAACAATAGGATTTATTCCAGGCCTCCTCGCACTAATTGCCGGAGCCATTGCACCCACCCCCTCCACTTATCGTGGGTATGTTCCCCCCCCAACCCCGCACCCAACCCCCACAGCCAAGGGGGTAGCTCGGTGTCCCCACTGCGGTGCAGATACAACTGGTGCTGATGATCGCTTCTGTTGGAGATGCGGAGCCGCTCTATAAACGCCACAGATATTCTCGCTTCATGGGCCTCCTAAACCCGCCAAATCAGCCTAAGTCATACTCTCAGGGACACTAGATATTGACTTTATATAGCAAGACAGGACAAAAGGAGAGTCCACGAGGGACCATAAATGACTGAAACCGTACGGTCTCGAGGATATCTAATCTTCATCATTCTCTTCATGGGTCTTGTGGGCCAGCTTGATGTCTGGCTCTCACTCATCGAGAGCTACGCCGCACCCTTTATTCTCAATGAAGCGGGAATAACCGGTACACCATGGATATTCGGCCTATGGCAGGGCATCTTCGGTGCCATCGTCTTTCTAGTGTTCTTCATCGGCTGGTTCTCCGACTCCTTCGGACGTAAATTTGGTATTCTTACACTACTCTTAGTGATGGGTATTCCTGCAGGTCTCATCCTCTTTGTACCAAGCATAGCTAATTTTACGAATTTCCTTCTCTTCATCCTGTTATACTCGATAGCTATCATGGGTACAACCTCAAATCTCTGGGAAGTACCAATCGCAGAAGAATCCCCAGCAAAGCGACGGGGACTCTACGCAAGTATTGCATTTCTCATCAGTGTAATCCCCCTCTATGCCCTCATTGGCTCAGACATCATCGACCTCCTTGGCTGGCGTTGGGGCTATGGCATCATGGCTATCTTCATGATCGTCCTTCTTATCATGTGGATTTTCATGCAAGAAACCATCCGCTGGAAAGAGATTAAGGAGGGACGAGGTGAGAAACGTCTCGGCGTTATTGAGGCATTCAGATCAATGGGGCGTAGAGACCTCCTCTACGTTGGTATAGCCTCTCTTGTTTATCTCATGTGGACAATCTCATTTAAACTGGGAACGACGTGGTCCGGAGTCTTTTTCCTCACCTTTCTAACTCCTGCGGAGTGGAATACAATTCTCACAATTGGCGGGTTAATGCTCCCAATTAGTGCAATAATATCAGGAGTCCTTCTCGAAAAAGCAGGACGAAACTTCACACTTGTCCTTGGAACAATTGGCGCTATCGCGTGCTTCTTTGGTTTGGGCTTAACATCCCTGCCCGCATTCTTCTGGGGACTCTACTTCTTCATGGCAATGGTCCTTGCTTGGATCTATGTGTACGTAACAGAAATCTTTCCAACGAAGGTACGTGGATCGAGTGTAGGGATTGCTGTGTCTGCATCGCGTCTCGGTTATATCTTAGCTCCTCTGATTGCTGCGGTTCTACTACTTGTCTTCCCTGGCAATTGGCTGATCTTTTGGATTATTGCCGGTATTTTCATGATCTTCCCATTGCTATCCTTCCTTACAAAGCCCTATGAAACCAAAGGGAAAGAACTAGAGACTATCGATAAAGAAAAGTAGCTTTCTACAACATAATAATGCCGGATGGACCCGGTGGTCGCCGGCCCCCTTCTTTTATTTACAGAGATCATTTATTTACAGAGATTAGTAAAGAGTGCGTTGCTTCGTCATCGTTGGTGACAATATAAGTTATGAGCGTTTGTGTCGGAAGAAACCTGAACACGCATATGGATTGACACCTTTCTTTTCCAGCTCATCAAGAATCAGATTCATGCCAATAGAATCAGAGCTATCATGTCCCGCGATGACGACATAGATACCTTCTTTTTCGGTTTCTTTTTTGAGTTCATC
>JBHLPI010000116.1:0-5725 GCA_048939595.1 Promethearchaeota archaeon
CGACGTAGAATGAAAACAACCACGATAAGGATGATGCCCGCCACTACGTCTCCTGCAATGGCTAGGGAAGCAGCGATCGTTCATGCCAACACCCTGCTCCATGTATTCCTTTTTGGTCACCCACAAACTCGAAAAATGGATTTACTCAATCCCAATACATCACAATGGCATCCTAACTACGGATGAGTACTCACCCTGCAGAAAATCAACTAACCATTGAAAACTAGCTCTTACACCTTTATTCGAACTAACACCTTTTTGCTATCGTTTGAAGACCAATTCATCGAGAGTTAGCATATAGGAGCTGAGGAAGGCTCTTACATACTCAAGAAGTGACTTTATCGTTTTCGAACATGTTCCTAAGTTTCAGATATCGTTTCGGTTTTGATAGTACATCAGTAGAGTTGACAAACTGATCCACACCCCCGAGAAACTTCGGAAGCGAGAGGACCGCCTCATCTTGGATTGTTTCATAGATTGCATCTGCGAAATCATCTGCTCCAATGACTAGGAACGGTCGGTTGTGAAAATGTGACGCCTTGGCTTTCAAGGGTTTTGTAATACGGAGGTCATTATGCATACCGGCCACTATCTCATATGCTCTCACAAGGGGCTCTTGTCGAGCTTCCCATGAAGTTGCTTCAAACACACACTCAAGGATTGGTGTCAAAATGCCTGCACTCTTGAGCTGTGAAAAAGCCGTACCAAACCATTTGATGTACGGGGCATACTGCTTCTCCATCAAGAAACAGAGCTTCATGATGTCGTATACCAGTCGAGAACCAACAACACGAGAGCCTAACTCATCTCCTACCTGCCCGCACCGTCCCATGAACGGTTCTTCTTGAGCAATCCGCCGCCATTGCGTAGACAACAGATACAACCACACTTCAGTAGGATAGTATGACAGTTTCTCAAGAATCGATTGCAATTGTTCGAGTCCATCATGGAAGATTCGTCCACTAACAATGCTTCGCAATCGTTGTTCCGGAAGTCCAACCCAATCTATTGGAGTCATCTTCTCAAGTGGATTTACCGTAAGATACTTTTCAAAGAACTCCCTGATCGTAACTATCGCGACTCTATGATTGAGCGGTCTCTCTTCGGAGAGCTGCATAACAATAGTACCATCATCATGGTAGCCAAAGTTAATCGGATAGCCACGAATCGCAGTGGGTAAATTGTGACCGAGAAACGTATCAAGAGCTTCATGGTATTTCTCATATTTCTTCTCCCCAAGAAAAATCAACAACTTTGGTCCCCAATCGTGATCTATCGACTGTTCTGTGTCAAACCCTAGCACATCCGATCCAGCACCCAAATGCCCTGCGGAGTATACCAGACTCGGAAACGCTGCCTTGATGAGTGGCTTAACCGCTTCCTCATAGAAGACCTCACTCAGGTCTAACCCTTTCATAAACCGATCAATTGAAGGATATTCAGGACTCATGATACATTCCCCAGAAAAAGGCGAGCGACGGGCCCACCCAGATTCAAACCGAGGATTCCTCACGTAGGAAGCTAGCTACTATACAAGACTCAATAAAAAGCCGCTAGATACTATACAAGACTCGACAAACAAGCCATACCGAAAGCCATAATCATCGATAGAAAAAACCATCCAATAAATCCAGCACTTCCAAAACACGAAAAACACAAAATCATACGTCAACGGGCACTACAATTCCAAGAAACCTACAATCCACTTAGCATAAATAAAAAAATGAAAAAAGGGAGGCAAGCCTCCCAAAAATCGACTACTTTAGAAGCACCGATGGATCACGCCAGCACCTTGCTCGATGTATTCTTTCTTTGTCACTCACATAATAAAGTCTGAAGATCAGCCATCTTTTTTCTTTGAGGGTTTTGGCAGGTTTTCAACAGCCTCTGCGCCTGTTTGAGTTAATCGATGAATAATTGGACGTTCATCCCCCACTCTTTCGAAGTATGCTTTTCTTTCGCGAGCGCGAATAAAAGCCGTAGCCATGTCTCGAATTTTATATCCTGTATGAGTTAAATGTCGTATAGCTTCAGAGGCTGTTAACTCTACGCGCTTTCCGGCCTTCTTTTCAAGGAAATAAGCAAGACATGCTAATATCTCTGGTTCAGTTCTTGGCTTTTTCTTTACTAGAAACTCCCCAAGAGTAAGTGGCCTTTCAATCAAGGTTATTCCCATCTCATTTTTTCAGTTAGTTCAAGTTGATTTCTTGACTATGATGTTTATAAAAGCGTTATTATGTTAAGGCTGTTTATTGTGGAAATCATAGTTAATTGATAGGGAGTCAGACGATTGTTTTGATGACTTCAAAAATGAAGAATTGATGGACATCACAATTTGAAACATCATAATTGACGAAGCTTGAGAGAAATACTTATATGGGATTGGGATGTGTGTTAGTGGTCGTGTATTCGTGTAAAAGTTGATGAATATGTCGGATCTTGATGATATTAAAAAACGGTTCATTGTTGATGATGATGCAATTCAGGAAAAACAGTTCGTAGGGATGATTGTACGGGCTAATCGATTCATTAAGGTTAGTAAATCAGGTCAAATTCATTTTGAGCTAACGAATCTTACAAACAAGGACAGAGTTGCCTTGGTTTTCATTGGAAGATTTTTAGGTAATAGGCTAGAGCCTGAAATCCGAAAAGAAGTATTGAATGAAGAGCTATCAACTATCACAGGTCTAAAACCGAAAATCGTCTCCGCAAGAATCAGCGAATTAAAGAAAGAGCCTTTAATTGAACGAATTGATAAAGGCGTTCACAGAGCAATTAGCCTTTTCATCATTGACCGGTTTTTGAAGAAGCTCGAACAGAGATTGGCTACAAACGAAATTTAGCATAAGCACATGGGTTTTCATAATGTTAGAATTACAGAATGAACTCACTAAAGATATTGATCCAGTCCTTGTGACAGAGTTACTCGATAATTATAGGGATGTAAAACGAAGATTCCTAATCTCAGATTTAGAACCTGCAATTCAAGCTGCTGGTCGCTTCTGTGAATCTGTTTTGAAATGTGTCCTTCATCTTTATGACCAACGTCTCTTTTCAAAAATGGGCATCCCGTTTGAAAAAACATACAACGAAATTATCAATAAGATTCCAAAACCAACAGATACTTTATCCGAGTACAAATTCCGACTAATACCCGAAATTGCTAGAACCATATACACCCTAAGGAACAAGAAAAAAGGCCAACACGCAAGAGGTGAAGACTTGCTTTTTATAGACCTTAGCTACATCTCAAAAGCTTGTGATTGGATCATAGGGAGCTTTCTTTTCATCAGTCACAGAATTTCCGAGGAAGAAATAATAGAATTAATGAAGGGTGTAATCCAATTTGACTTTTCATTGGTTATAAGGAGCGGTGAGTATCTAGTCATAACTGAAGAACTTGACAAAATGGATGCCGTAATAACTCTTGTTTCCAGTAAAGGTGGAAAAAGTACTCAAAAAGAGATTGCTAAGAACCTGAAACTTCATTTTACAAGTTCAACATCATACAAAGCGATAAAGGAAGCCAACAATCAGCGATTAATCTTCTTGAATCCTGACACAAAGGAAATCGAATTGTTACCTGGAGGCATTAAGAGATTAGAGGAATTGACAGATACATTAATGATTTAGTAGATTATATTGTTTGACCATAATTAACATCGGGAGGGATGTTGAATGGGTGAACAAAGTTACAGAATTAGAATTAAAACAGATTCACTCGAAATAGAGGTTGAGGGAGATCAGGAATTTGTAGAGAAGAAGTTTGGAGAAATCTGGGAATTGCTAAACACTTCAACCGAATTACCATCTGATCTTGGGGAGGTATATGCAAAAGGGAAAACCCTAGCTTCCCCTGAGGAAACTCTTGTTGAATTTTATAAAAAAGTGAAACCCAAATCTAATCCTGAACGGGTACTGGTTTTTGCGTATTATTTGAAAATGTCTGAAGAAAAGAAGATAATAGGAGTAGGAGACATTACAAAAGCTTACGAAAGTGCTTATGAGACTAAATCGAAAAACCCTTCGAAGGACATCGCGAGATGTGTAAAACATGGGTGGTTGGCAAAATCTAAAGAAAAAATTAAGGGTAAACCCGCGTATTACGTTACTCAATCAGGCGAATCGTGGATAAAGAAAGCCCTTTCCAAACAATCTGATAAGAAGTGACTCTTTTCCGTAATACATCTCCGCAGCTTGATATATCCGGTTTGTGGGGTTTATACTCCTATTCTTCAAACCCATAATGCATAAAAACGAGCCAAAACCGGCGCTTGCCCAGGTGCTCCATTTGGTCAAACAGAAGTCTGAATGTGCAACTTGTCCTATCCATCACCAACGCCAAAATACATCCCCCAATCAAAAACTTCGCCCCCAACGCAAATTCACTATTCACACCGAACTCGACATCATCTGCCACTACTGCGAACACCAACCCAACCCCCAAAGCAGCCTCCAACTCGGCAAACAATACCACTGCACCCAAGACACCATCCAAAACATCCTCCGCCAATACGGCAAAACCCCCCGAACCCTACGCAACGCCCAACTCCTCCGCCGCGGATCCAAAGAACAAACATTTCCCCTTTCCACTGAAGTCCCCCAACTCCTCACAAACCCCAATACAAACCCCTTCATCCCCCACCTAATCGCTATCATGCTCCTCACCGACGGCGTCGCAGGCTACCGCCAAGGTCACCGCCCTTACATCACATTCACTAACAAAGCTGAATCCCTCCACGCCATCTTCGCCGACCTCATCCACTTCCACTACAACCAACCCCCATCCGCCTACTTCGAAAAATACTGGAGCAAAGCCAAAAAACAAGGATCCAGTGCCTTCTACACTACCTATAACCGCATAGCCGACACCCACCCAATCCTTAACGAACTCCTCACCCTCAGCCCTATCTATCGAACACGACCCAAACTGGGACAATCATGGAAAAATTACCTCCAAGAAACCCCCCAACCCACACTCCAATTTCTATCAGACCCAACCATACCAACCACAATTCACAACTTCGTAATCCAACTAGCAATGAGCGCGGAAGGGTCAATCAGCCCTATTTTTGTGTCAGATAGTCGATTCCCATATCCACATCTAACATTAGGCTGCAAACATCCATTACTCAAAGAACAATGGAAAAAATACCTCGAAACCCGAGGTTTCTCATTCAACAAAACCACCGAAATGATTGAAACCGCACAACTCAGGCTAGCAAAGAAATTCCTCAATCTTGGAGGCTTCTTCAACGGTGTGAAAGTAAAAGCGGGTAGTTACTATGAAGGCCTCGACAAACAAGCTGTCCTTAAAGCCATAATTATTGACAGAAAAAAACACCCTATAGACCCAGCACTTTCAAAACACGAAAAACACAAAATCATACGCCAACGAGCCCAGCAATTCCAAGAAACCTAATCTTCACTCAAGCAAAATAAAAAAATGAAAAGGGGAGGCAAGCCTCCCAAAAAATCGACTACTTTAGAAGCACCGATGAATAACACCAGCGCCCTGTTCCATGTACTCCTTCTTTGTCACCCACATTCGCTGAAACGTCTTTAGAGAGGCTAGGATGCTGCCGCCGATCCAGACGGAGTACATTCGCTCTGGAGGTGCTACAATCTTAACCTCTACATTCTCTGGAATTTGTTCGATGATTTCTTTGCGGAGGCGTTCTTTGAGTCCGGGGAACATGGTGGTGCCGCCGGAGAGGACGATGTT
>JBHLPI010000117.1:0-5667 GCA_048939595.1 Promethearchaeota archaeon
GAGTGCTCCTTTAAGTCCAACTCGCCAACACTGGAGGAGAGGAGTTGTTGACGAATGTTTTCTGTTCATAGATGTTTATCCTCAAAAGCGCTTCTACTCTGAGGAGTATCTAGCATTTTCCTTTCTTCTAGAAGAGAGTTAAAAATAACAAAGAAAAGGAAGAGGGGTCCGCTTCGGGCCTACGCACCATTATCCGAAGCGGACGATTTTTCCAGCTCTTCCAGCGACAAAGACTTTCTTTCGACCTTCAGTTTGTACTAACTTGTTTCCGCTAAGCACGATTTTTAACTCGCCTCGCTTGAAGATCAACCGATCTTCGCTGGCGATGATGCCACACTTACCGTAGTTAATATCTAGAATTGTGGCGACCCAACCGCGGTGTCGTTGAATGAATGTATCAGTGAACCAGCTGCGGCTATTTGCAAAGAAACGGGAGAATATATCATGAGCCCGTTGATAAGCATCTTCAGGGGATTCCAAGTGGAATTTTGCCAATTCCTTGTCCTTGATGGGAGAAGTTTCAGGTGGAAGCCATTCACCGTCTTTACTGAGCAGTAGAAGACTTCCGTCCCAGTTGAAGTCATGACTTTGCCCTACTGCCCCGCGACGGGTTTCGGCGATGGCATCAATAATGGCTTGTCCGAACCCGATGAAGACTCCGCCAATTTCCTTGTTCTGATAAAAAATCGGAAAATAAAGAGTACCTTCATTAACGCTAAGTAAGGCTTTATCTGATTGGGCAATATCAGAAGGATGGGTTACCTTTCCAGCTAGAGCACCAAGCACTAGGTCCTGGTTCCGGTACCCCCATGTGGAACTTGAACTCATATTTCATCTCTCCTTTTCAGTTAATCATCATCCTTTCCCAGTCCAGACACCATTTGGTTGTGGAGGTATTCAGCAAGTTTGAGGGCCATACGACCAGGGATTGTAATCAGATAACGACCGCGCACGCGTTCTTGCGTGACATACCCTGCCTCTTCAAGTTGTTTTAGGTGGTGTGGGAGTGTACCTGGTTTGAGTCCAGAAAGCTCCATTAGATCTTGATGATAACGGGGTTGTTCCGCAAGCAAATAGAGAATCTCAATCCGTTCGGCACTGGCTAAAGGAGAAAGCAGTTTTTCCGCTTGATCAGCAGGAACGCGACGAACTTTCTCAGCAGCTGATTTTCCAAAAGCAACCCCATTTTCGTCGATATTCAGTCGTGTCCCATCGGGACCAATGAACACACTACGCATGGCACGGTTAGCGCTTCGCATGGCATCAGACACAACGAGCTTGATATAATCACCTAGTTCCTTTCCTGCGGTACCCATCTGACGACCAAACTCCGCCATCTCCTCACCAAATTCCTCATCATCAAACTCGACTCGGATTCCTTTCCGAGGTCTAGATTTTGGTGGATCTGAAGATTTTGTGGGTTCCTCACGAGTAGTAGTTTTTTCTTCTTTTTCGAGGCGTTTCCGTAATTCCTGCATCTGTCGCTCGAGTCGGTCCATCTCTTCACGAATTTTATTCTTTGAATCTTCTTTTTCACCCTTCTTGCGACCAAACCAAGACATTTCGTTATCAACTCCTAGCATATTCGTCTGTATTTGAAAATCTCTGCATACATTCTTTCACGGGGAGTGTTTTCATAGTAATTCTTTTTCTGCATTTTATCCGACTCCGTTCGGTTTTTTAACGATTGGAACCGTTTTCTAAACGATAGAATTTTTTCGTTCTGAATTAAATTAGAATCGTTCACAAATATAAACCTTTCGAATCTAATCAGAAACTCCCTTTCGAGCGGAGATACAAGTGAAAGGGACATTCCGTACACTTAAAGGCGTTTTTGCCGAATGCTCTGATAGGCGTATAAACTGTGCAACCAAAATCTAAAACCATCATTGGGCTTGCAGCCTTTCCACTGAATACATTCACCTCAGATACTGTTATTGAGCAAGTCACGTCACGGTTAAGATTAGAAAAGCTTCAAGCCGCTGAACTACTCTGCCTTTCAAATGTTCTTGGCAATCCCCGAGGAGGACTACCTGGATACCCGTCTAAAGAACGTGCCGCATCTATCGGTTCTTACCTTCAGGAGTTTCACGTTAGCATTCATGGCCCCTATATCATCTCATTAACAACCACAGAGAAAGGGAAACTACGGACAAGCCGGGCACACATGACCCGATGCTTACACATCGCCGATTCAGTTGGAGCAACCCACGTAACCTTCCATGCTGGTTCGCGACAAGGCGGAGCAAAGGTGCGAGATCGGGTCAAACAACGGTTGAAAGAGATTATGACCAAAGTTAGTAATGATGGCATTTCTGCGGTACCAGCCCCAGAAGTTGCAGGTAAAATTGCTGGATTTGGAAGCTTCGAAGAAGTCTGCAAGGCTGCAGGTGAAGCAGGATGCCTGTTCTGCTGGGATTTCGCCCATGACTTTGCCAGAGGGGGCGATGTCACAACTGAAACCGGTATACTACAGCGCATTGAACTCCTTGAACGAGAAATCGACTTGTCACGGTGGCGACTCCCTGTGCATCTTTCAGGAATTTTAGCTAATCGAAGGGGCGAAATTCGCCATGCCCCCTTAGATGGAGGGAGCAATGTTCCCTGGAAATTATTTCTCTCTGTCCTAAAAGAACAGAAGTTCATTGAAAAAGTCAGCATAGTGTGTGAATCGAAATCTGATGAACAAAATGGGCTAGACTTCAGAGTGGATCAAGCCAGTTTAATCCGAGACTTCATTCACAGTGGTCGACTTGATAAATCCTATGAACCTACACGCCCATCCTTATCGAAGTTCTTTAACTCAACTTAAATCTGAACCGAAAGGTTTCCCTCCCAATTTCCGTGAGTATGTAATCTTAGCGATACACTGGTTTTTCGAAATATCTCCGCATCCAAAGTAACCAGAGCATAATAAGAATTGCATCCACAGAAAATGAAACCACCATAAACTCTAGCAGCGACCAAATGTAAGGAAAAATAACGAATGCTATCACAACGGCGATGAAGGCAAATAGACTAGATAAAAAAGCGCCATTACATGACAGAATATAATGATGTCCAACCAACCGTCGCTTAATCCCTATCACGGTTCCGATATTAATAATGGAAAGTAGCAATATCAGCCCAAGTATGAGAATAAAAGCGGTCATTTAATCCCACTCCCGCTTACCAGAATACTTTAGTCTTCCATCTATATTAACAATTTTTAAACGGAAAAAGGTGTGAGTTGGTTTCTAGTCAAAGACCATTTCAGGTTTCGGAGCAACGGGTTCTTCTTTCGGAGCAGCAAGCTTCAAGGCTTCGTTGATGATTTCTAAGGCCTTTTCCCGGTTATTCGGGTCAATCGCCACCATCCCATAGGCTTTGATGCCTAAAATCCGTTGCACTAGTTGGGGGGATAACGCTCCGGGAAGATCCTGTTTGTTCGCAATGGCTAGAAGTTGAGCAGCGATGTCTTTTCGGCGAATCAGGTCAATGATATCCTTACTGTTCAATACGTTCTCCAAGGTGGAATCCGTGACAAGAAGAATAATGCGACTACCGCGGAAGTATAATTCCCACAGCTTCCGGAATCGGTCTTGTCCTGCAAAATCCCAAGTTGACACTTCATATGTTCCAATACGGGCGCCTTCGATTTTTTGGATATCAATAGCAATGGTGGGGACATAACTTGTGGGGGGTACACCGCCATTGAGGAGGGTGACTAGAGTAGTTTTACCTACGCCTCCGTAACCAATGATACTGACTTTGAGAGTAGTCGTCACATAGTCATCGACTTTGTCCATAAAGGCGTCGTATTCGACTTCGTAGCTAATAACGCGCCGGAATTCGTAGGTGACGCGATCGATCTTTTCTCGGAGGGTGTCGTCATCGTCGACGCCTTCCGCACAGAGTACCACGATGCCGCGACCGAGGGGTTTACCAATGTATTTGATAGGTCCGATTTCTTCGATGATAGTGTCTTGGGCTTCCTTGACACGGCTAGCAAAGTCTTGCATTTCTTTGACATTCACAGTAATAATCCAGAATTTTTTCTGAACGACGATTTCATCGCGCGCGTCAATGATGAAGACGTGGTGTATCATCCGGATCCCCTGATAGTGGCTTCCGCTTACTTTTCTTATTCTGGGTCGAAGCTATTTCAACTTTGTGTCGCTAGTCTCGATAGATTATGAGTTTCTTACTTTTGGGTAAAGTTAATGAAAGAGCGTGCACCCAAGCTGTGTGGGGTCGACACCTATGGAAGTTACTATTCTGGGCAGCGGGGCGTCGCTGCTTTCACCGGACCGTGTATCCTCAGGATTGATGATTGAGACTGCTGGAGAACCACTCATCTTTGATATTGGTGCGGGTGTCCTCCACCGGCTTTCGTGCAGTCTAGAAGATATCACTAAAATCGAACATGTGTTCATTAGCCATTTGCACGTTGACCATGTCTCTGATCTGGTTGCGTTCCTGCAAAGTCTATGGTTGTCAGGTTACGACAAGACTCTGAACATTTATGGCCCGTCAGGACTTCTGAATATGGCAACTTTACTGGGAGAAATTTTTCCGTACTTGAAAGGCAAAGTCAAGCTCAAATACCATAAAGTTGAACCCGGACTCTTGGTGAAGGTGAAAGACTGGTCAGTTCTCAGTTTTCCTGTGGATCATGGTGATTTCGAAGCTTACGGTTTTCACATGGAGGCAGAAGGCAAACGGATTGTATATTCGGGGGATACAAGACCCTGTAGGGAAGTGATTAAACACGCGAAGGGTGCAGACCTATTGATTCATGAATGCTCGTTGCCCGATCGAATGAAAGAGATTGCAACGACGCACACAACTCCTGGAGACCTAGGACGGCTTGCAGCTGAAGCAGAAGTCAAGGCACTAGTCTTAGTTCATTTGTATCCAGAGTTGTTAGAGGAACTAGGAGATGCGCTACGCAGCATTCGCACATCCTATTCTGGAAAGATCATCGTTCCCCGAGACACCCAGATTATCACCTTGTAAGCCGAACCTCAAGATATCTTTGGACGAATGAATTATGAATTCTAAGCAGTTTGAAGATATGTTGGATAGGGCTATGCTAATTGATGAGTATATGCAAACATGTTCTGAGGAATGTCGTCCCAAGTATGAGACTCGACGAATTGAGTATAGCTTGAAGTCTGAGACACTTGATACTCTCAAAAAGGTTGCCAATCAATTTATTATCGTAGCTATTGGAGCGGATTGGTGTAAGGATTGTGTCGCTAATATCGCCGTCCTCGACCTAATCCATGAAGCAACAGGGATCCCCGTCTATATCCTTGGCGGGGTAAAAACCGATCCACTCAATCCAAACCGCCAATGGGCTGTACCACCCAGCCCTCCGGAAGTTGATAGCCTAAAAATTAAAGCCATTCCGACTATTCTCCTTTACACCCCTGATGGAATTGAGATAGCGCGCATCATTGAAAATCCCCAAATTCTTCCCACACTCGAAGAGGAACTACTTTATCTCATAGAAAATTATCTAGCCTAAATGATCTGGAACTTTAATGAAATCTAATGGAAATTAATAATCTTCTTCACATTGATTTGGTTTTGTTGACCCACCATCTTCGAAAAAGAGCACTCCATAGCCTCCACCAAATGCCGGTGTATGGGCACGATGTTCGATGTCAAGTTTTAGCTATT
>JBHLPI010000036.1:0-17974 GCA_048939595.1 Promethearchaeota archaeon
CGGATTAGACACCTCGAAGAAAATTACATCGGAGAGGGAATGGTTTTCTAGGGGGGGAGAGAGGTGCCAAATTTCTCACCGCACTAGTGATTCAGCAGAAACCAAGTTGTCGCTAGCCTGCACCTTTTTTTAAAAGCACGTTCGCGACATATAAAGGTATACGCTCGTACGTATGCTTTTACTATTCTCAGCACGAGCTACACACTTTTAAGCGGGGTTCCTATCTAGTCGCCTCACCCTATCTGAGGCTGATATTCATGGTTGATTTTGCCCTGGCGAAACGTGAACAAGAAATCTATGACACCGCAATGGCCTTTTCCAAGAAATGGATCGTCCCGTATGCACGGGAACTCGAAGAAGCGGATGAATTTCCATGGGAGTTGGCTCAGAAAGCCTTTGATGCAGGGCTCATGAACTCGCATATCCCCAAAGAGTATGGGGGGCCTGCCCATTCTATGGTGGAAGAGACTCTAATCGGTGAAGCCATTGGATATGGTGATGGAGGAATCGCAACCACTATACTAGCGAATAACCTTGCTCTTACTCCCCTTCTAATTACTGCAACTTCTGACCAGCTGGAGAAATACATCAAGCCATTCGCTAGCGGGAAAAGCCCCCAATTTGCGGCGTTTTGTCTCACTGAACGCGAGGCTGGCTCAGATGCTGCAGCCGTGAAAACCACGGCTACCAAGGATGGGGCTGACTGGGTTATCAATGGTCGTAAGTGTTTTAGCACAAATGGTCACGTAGCAAAATATCACAGTGTCTTTACAACTGTTGATCCCTCATTGGGGTATAAGGGAATGGCTGTCCACATGGTGGATGCCGAGCTTCCTGGTGTGAAGATTGTGATGCTGGAAGATAAGTTGGGTCAACGCGCCTCCTTCCAGGCTGAGATTGAGTACAAGGATGTCAGAATTCCAGGAGATTGCCTCTTTGGTGAAGTTGGGAAAGGTTTCAAATATGCGATGCAAACCCTTGACCGGACCCGTGCGGCCATCGCCGCACTTGGTGTTGGAATCGCCCAACGGGCAGTCGATGAAGCCGCCATCTTTGCCAACCACCGACGACAATTTGGCAAACCCATCGGGGCCTACCAGGGCATCAACTTCTTGATTGCTGAGATGGAAGCCCGTGCGATGCATGCTCGCTGGGCTACACGATATTCAGCTTGGCTTGTTGACCAAGGAAAACGAAATACTAAGGAATCTAGTTGTGCCAAATTTTTTGCCACGGATTCGGCCATGCAAAACACATTGGACTGCATTCAAATCATGGGTGGTTATGGATACGCGAAGGAATACCCCGCAGAACAAATGATGCGAGGTGCTAAATTAACCCAAATCTACGAAGGCACCAATCAGATTCAACGTATGGTTGCTGGCCAAGCGGTTCTAAAAGAAGCTCAGGTTACTGAACTCGATACCGGGTTCCGCTTACAATATTCGGGCAATGACAATCCCGATCCATGGGGACCCCGAGAAGGGAAGGTCCCCGATTTCTGGGGAAAAAAGAAGGCAAAGAAATAGCCTTATCCTATAGCTAGGATCATTTGCGTAGTGAGAAAAAGAATAATGAAGTCAACTAAAGTTTAGGTTAGTTGACTCCGTTACGCTTTGAACGCATGTGCTGTCTATTTCTCTGTACGTTTACGGCGCAGCTGTTTTACGGGAGCGGGTTGACCAGCTCCTACAAGACCTGCCAATCCCATGATTTCACCTCTGACCATGTCCATTGGGATGGCAAAGACGATGGTATTGCTTTGATCGAAGCTGATATCCTCAAGGCTGGACAGGGTTCGAAGGTATAATGCTTGAGTGCTCATTTGTTGAACAGCCTCTTGGAGGTTTCGAGCCGCAACGAGTTCACCTTCACTCTTAATGATAACGGCGCGTCGTTCACGTTCAGCTTCAGCTTGTCGGGCAATCACGCGCTTCATATCCATTGGAAGCTCAATGTTCTGAAGATTAACGCTCTGAATATCAATGCCCCAGCGTTCCGTTTCCTTATCGACAATGAGTTTGATTCGTTCAGCGATTTGGTCACGTTTTGCGAGAAGATCGTCTAATTCAACATTTCCGATAACATCCCGCATGGTTGTCTGGGCGTATTGCACAGTGCTAAGCCGCACGTCTTGTATGTTGATGAGGCTTTTTGGAGTGTTGATGACTTTCATAAACACGACGGCGTCAACCATAAGGCTGATGTTGTCTCGGGTCATTAGTTCCTGCTTCATTACATCCAAGGTTTGAATTCGAATATCTTGGCGAATGAATTTTTCAATTCCTGGCCATTTGAAAAACATTCCTGGTCCAACAAGACGTGTGAATTTTCCGAACCGGAGGACTATCGCTTCTTGCCATTGTTTATTGATAGCAATTGTTGCAGGAATGAGAAGAAAAGAGATTACTGCAAAAAAGCCGAAAAGAAATGGCATGAAGAAGGCAAAAAAGCCAAGAATTGGAGCAAGGATCTGAAAGCCAAATATTGCCAGAATGAGGAAGAGGATACCAAGAACTAGGAAGGTCAGAAAGGGGAGCGGTGATCCTCGATATTCGTACATTCGTTTTTGTTCTTTTTCAGGTGGAGATTCTATACTCATTTAGTTCACCAATTATCCTCAAAGGATTTTCTTGAATAGTTGGGTCAGTTCATACAGATTGCTTAGCCAGTTCAATTTAATTCACTTTGAGGTTGAGGGGATATTGCGGATGGGACTATGTTTCGATGTTGTAAATAAAGGTCAATAAAATGTCGGCTGTTCGGTGTAGCTTCCTGCACTAGGTTGGAATATCCCTCGTACTAGAATGCAGAGATTCAGACATTTAAAATTACGGAATCACATTGATTTTTTGGGTTCTGAGGAAAGCTATTCTCATGTTAAAGGGGGATTGAACACTTTGTTGATAATCAACATTGTTATTCCGCTAATCAGGAAAACTGCTGTGAATATAATCCCTACTATGACGGCTCCGTAGGATCCGAGAATGAAGTTCACAATTGTTGCCATAATGCTTAGAAAACCGACTAAAACGAATTGTGACCAGTTATAGGTCCATCCGAGATTCATTCTTTGTTACACCATTTCTCTTGCCAAAGCAATTGGTTGAAGGTCGTGTTTTGCTTTTTAGCTAAATACCTTGCTCCTACTCATTACTTCTCGAATTGTAAATGGGGATAATCAGGATCTAAGTCAAGAACCTGTTTAAAGCACACTTGCGCTTCTTCGTGACGCTTTAGTTCGACTAGAATTCGACCTCGAAGATACATTCCATTCACATGAGTAGGATTCCTTTTGAGAAGTCGGTCTACGACCCTAAGACCTTCACTATATTGTCCAAGATTTTGAGCTAATGTATTGGCAAGATTGTAAAGCGTATGTTCATCATCGGGATTGAGATACGCTGCTCGTTGATACGCTTCCACAGCATCTGTATATCTCTCGGACATACCTAATGTTACCCCCTTGTCATACCAGGCCCGAGCATTATCGGGGGTAAGAGCAATTACTTTCTGAAATATAGGAAGCGCTTCATCAAGACGGTTTAGTTTGCCAAGAAGTTCACCTAAATCAAGCCACGCATCGATGTTGTCTGGCGCAAGTTTTGTAGCCTTCTTGAAACAAGTGAGCGCTTCTTCGGATTGAGCCAGTTGCCCATGAAGGACCCCTCGGTAATGCCAAGCCCGAGCGTCACCTGGATTTAGAGTCACGGTTTTAATAAAACAATCCAAAGCCTCATCCACTCGTTCAAGTTCTGCAAGAATGACACCGCGGTTATACCAGGCATTGGCATAATCAAGCCGGTTTGTGGGTTGAGTTCGAGTAGCACGAATGAAACTTTGTAATGCGTCTTCCGTGCGGTTAAGCTCTTGGTAAGCGGTTCCCAAGTTATTCCAAGCTTCTGTGTAATTAGAATCTAGTTCCGTTGCCCGTTGGTAACAATCGAGGGCTTCATTGATTCGACCTAACTCGTCGAGAACCAGGCCCTTATTGAACCACACAGCGGGATCTTGGGGACGGAGTTCACTTGTTGTTGAAAAGGCTTCTAACGCTTCCTCGAGTTTTCCCTCTTCTGCCAACGATATCCCGAGGTTGAACCAGTCTTCAGCTGAAAGCTTCGATGTACGTTGGTTCCTCTTGGCCAAGGTTTCACCCCGTTTGTTGTAATACACGCATCATTAATTGAGCTAATGGGACAGATTCGTGCCCAGCACCAATGATGACTAGTTCCCACCTTTTCATCAAATCACGAAAAGAGGACTGACCTGTAAAAAGGCTGAGCAGCGTCTTTTGCGAAGCTTTGTAAATAACATCTGGAGAGGGATATTGACCTTCTTGTATTTCCATAGTTCCTCTGCGATGAAGGAGTATATAGAACAGTTGTTCATCCGTTTCAAGTTGAAGGACTTTTCCTTGGTAGGGGCCTACCCATGAACGAACAAACTCGCGATGTTCCGGGGTCTCGTTTACCTTTGCGATAAGTCCTTCAAAAATCTGATACAATTCATTTGTCACAAATACCACTCCTGGTTTATTGCTTTATCCACGCTTTTACTGCTTCCACGACAGCATCATTCACATGACGCGCCCGGATATCGCCTTTCTTTCCGCGGACCTTCATAAGAAATTCTTGATACAACTCGTGATCCATTAACACTACAACGCGGCCTTTCCGGTTGCTAACTAAGGATTCAGCGACATTCTTGTTTTGCCGAATTGTTAATGTCTCAATATCACTAAGCCGTAAATTTGGATACCCTGGCCATTGACCATTTGGTGCTTTCTTGTATCGTGGCAAACTATTTTCCTCCTGTTCCTTCATCTATGGATTGATCTCCTGGAATTTTCACCAGACCTGGTTGAAACGGCCAATCCACTACATACCTCATGCCTTTCTGGCCTTCTTTGTCACCGGTACGCCAAGTACCAGCATAAATTGCGCTCCCAAACACACGCACATACTCTGATAAGATTAAGGTCGCCGCGGCTTCAGGGCTAATATTAGCTTCTTTGGCTTTGGTTTCAAGGGCCTTCTGCATATCCTTGTCTAATTGTATTTGCATTTTTTTACGCACCATGCTATCTTTCGTGGTCTTTTTTGTGTTGATTGGGTTTTTGCTTCCGAAACGCCAGGCGTTGGTAGGGTATTCCCCATCTTTCTGAATAGAAACTACCCTCTAGGGGCCAGCGTGAAGGTCCTAACATGCGCTTTTTCTCTGGGATACCGATGCAGAAGGCGGCTAGAGGAGTCCAAGTTCTCGGGATTCCGATTTTATCACAAATATATTCCACGTGCCGTTTATCTGCAAAAGGTACAGCTTGATACGCGCAGGCATATCCCATTGAGTGGGCAACCAACCACATGCTCAACACACCCATTGCAACTACCACACTCCCACAAAGCTCGTTGGAATACATGGCGGTGCTATCATGCCATGATTCCGAAGCACAGCAGATAATCACCGCATCCGCTTTTTCGGGATACCGAAATAGGGATCCATCACGCATTTCCTCGTAGGTTCCTGGTCGACTTGCATCCGGCATATACCATAATCGCCCTTGGGTAGCTTCATAGGGGAAATTACCAAACACATAGCGTGCTGCTTCTTGGCTTATATCTGCGATAAGACGTTTCATATCAGAATCTTCACGGATAATCACGTAACGCCACATCTGCATGTTCTCAGGGGACGGCGCATACCGAGCCGCATCCAATATCAGTTCTAGATGTTCATCGGGAATCCGTTCTCCAGTCATATGGCGGATACTCCGTCGCATTCGAATTAATTCGACAAGCTGGTTTGTGGATTGACTGAGGGCAGATGATTCAGCCTTACTTTCATCTGTTGGGCTTCTTTTTGCTTCAGTCATTAATGACTCACCTTGTATTATCTACCGATAATATGCAACTGATATTAAACGGTAGCTTCGCTTCCTAGTGAAGCAACTTCAAAGACCACCAATCAACGAATGATTAATCCGTCAGATTACGAAGACCGGATATGCATATTTAGCTCTTCTAGCTTTGCCACAACAGTTGCTACGGTATCGGGTGGTAAATCGGAGGGACTCGATTTCAAAAGTGCGATGAGTTCCTTATATACGCTCGCGGCTTTCGCTCGACTACTCAGATTGTTCATTGCAGTGTCTCGGGCTTGTTCTATGAGTGGCTTTAGGTACTCTCGTTGAACGCGTTGCCGATTCTTCATGTCATTGATGATCTTCTCATTGCCTTCAAGCACAATTGCGATCTTCGTATCCGGTACATCCGATGGACGACGCGATTCCGGAACAGGCGCTGGCGTTGGCGCAGGTGCTGGTGTAGGAGCAGGAGTCGAGATAGGCGCTTGGGTTGGTTTCGGCGCAGGTGCAGGAGTGGGGACTGCTGCCTTGATTTGGGGGATAATCTGTTTTGTCATTGCTGACCCAACAGCTTTATCGATTACTTCAGCCAATTTGGTTTCAATAGGGGCAAACCCATCTGCAACCGCTTTTCCTGTTGCGGTCATCACTGTGCCAATCGCTTTATCCAAGGCATCAATCCGTTTCTCAAGATTAGTGAGTTGTGCCGCCATTTTTTTCTGTGATTCATTGAGGTGGCTAATATACGAAATGATCTTTTTCAACTCAGCTTCAATTCCGCCGGTTGCCGCAGGTTTTGCGGCGGGGGCTGGGGGAACCCCTTGTGGATCCTTTGACATCAGGTATCAATCTCCGTGAACTCTTCCTACATAGAAAATGGAAGCTAAGAGTATAACCCTTCCGATACTCCCTCCTCCGAAGATGTCTCATAAATGTTTAGCTCAATATTAGGAAAAAGTTGGCTCAAAGTCAAGTCTCTTGCAAAACTTCAACATCCACTGGAATCCCTTTTCTTACTGACGATGTTACTATACAGTAATTCTCAAAGATTTCAACACACCGTTGAAACCGTTTGGGATCGTCTTCTGTCATTTTGATATATACCTTCACGTCAAGATGTTGAATACGCCACCGCCCCTCTTCATTCCGGGCAACCATTGGTGTCACTTCAGACCGAATGGAATCCACTACTAGTCTGCTACGCTGTAAGCAGAACATCAGACTCGCTGAAAGACAATTCCCAATAGCCGCAGCCAGAGTTCGTGTCGCGTTGGGTCCCTTATCATTACCTAAGGGAGAGGGTTCGTCTAACGTCCAGTTGTTGAAATCGGGATTATCAAAACGAACACGAAACTCGTAATTTTCCACTCGTTCAACAATAATCGAATACTTGCGTGAATTGCCTGTATCTGACATGAATTTCACCTTGGGTTGGTTGAATTCATAATATGTCTACCGTACCTAATACTTTTGTATAATAACTCGCTGAGTTTTGGAATCCTTATTTAGAAAGTCTAGGTTTCAAGTAAATAAATTCAAATCGATCTATTGAACAGAATGATTTGGTTTCGAGTGAAGTTGCTAGTAATTCGTAACAGTTTGAATTGCAGACTAGCTTGAAAGGTAGAGGTGGATACCTTCTGTGATTTAACTTAGATAGATTATTTCCGATCCACAATAGATCCTTTACCGATCTTCTTTAAGTGCTCTTCTTGAAGTACACGGCGGAGAACTTTGCCTACCATCGATTTTGGTAATTCATCACGGAATTCAACGAATTGGGGGCGTTTGTAGTAAGCGAGTTTGTCTTTGGTGTATTCGATAATTTCGTCGGAGGTCGCTTCTTCGCCTTCTTTGAGGACGACGACGGCCATGACGGTTTCGCCGCGTTGTTCATCTGGAATGCCAAAGACTGCAGCTTCAGCGATTTTGGGGTGCTCGAAGAGGACTTCTTCAACATCGCGTGGCCAGACCTTGAAGCCTGCGCGGTCAATCATTTGTTTGGCTCGGTCGACGATATAGAAGTATCCGTCTCCGTCCATTTTGGCGATATCACCTGTACGAAGCCATCCATCCTTGGTCATTTGTTTGGCTGTCTCTTCGGGTTTGTTCCAGTAACCCTTCATGATTTGGGGTCCTTTGATAACGAGTTCCCCTTCCTGTCCTGGGGGAAGGTCTTCACCAGTATCCAGGTCAATGATTTTTGCAAGAGTACTAGACATTGGAACGCCGACGGATCCTTCTCGTTTCTTATCGAAGGGCGGGTTCTGTTGGATAGGATTCGCATGGGTCACTGGACTGGCTTCAGTCAGGCCATAGCCTTCCACCAGGTTGGCTCCAGCAATTTCTTCGAAGGCTTTAGCCACCGCCATTGGGAGCGGGGCTGCTCCTGAAAGACAGGCAGTCATAGATTTCAGGTCATATTGATCAAGGTCGTCACGCTGAAGAAGTGAAGCGTATAAGGTTGGAACTCCTGGAAAGAAGCTGACATTATACCGTGGGATATCCCGTAAGACTTGGTCGAGGTCAGGTCGGGGGTGTAACACGAGCCGGTCTGCGAGGATTACAGTATTCAGCATACAGACAGTTAATCCGAAGGAATGGAAGAAGGGAAGCACCGCAAGAGTTGTGTCACCTGCACCGCGTTCAGCAAAGGGTATCCAGCTTTTGCATTGGTGGGCATTCGCAACAAGATTATAATGAGTCAGGATTGCCCCCTTTGGGACCCCCGTGGTTCCACCAGTATAGAGGAGGACTGCAGGAGTCTCTTTCGGCTTTATGGAAACTTTCGGTGCCTTGGATTCAGCTTTTTCTAGGAGTTCACCCCACATGTGATAACCTTTCACACCTTCAGGGGGTGTAAAACTCACTTGCATACCTGGGAATGCATCAGCCATGGTGGTCACTATGGTGTGCTCAACTTTGGTATCATCACGGATTTTTGCATAATTGTCGTGCATGATGTCAATGATGATTAAAGTTTTGGCTCCTGAATCGTTGAGTTGGAACTTGATTTCAGGGGCCTGATAAAGCGGATTGATAAGGGTCAGAATCGCTCCGGCTTTGAGCGCACCAAAGAATGCAGTTAAGAATTGGGGCATGTTTCCCAACATGAGGGCGACTACATCGCCCTGTTTTAGGCCCATTTTATTCAAGGCGTTAGCCAAGCGGTCGACTTCTTCTTGGACCTGTTTGTAGGTCTTTTCTTGTCCAAGAAAAATACCAAGGGTGTTATCCGGAAAATCCTTTGCAGAATCTTCGAGAAGTTGAAAGAGGGGAATTTCAGGAATATCAAGGGTTTCGGGGACGCCGGGTTCATAGAATTTTAGCCAGGGTTTTTCCATTATTGTTTGTCCTCCCTGTTCAGAATAGCAGTATAATGTTCTTATTGAAGGAAAAGGCTTACCATTTCTGCGTCCTCAACGGCAGTTCATCTACTAGAGTTTTTATTAGAGAATCTTGTACCAGATAATAGGTGTAAATATGGAATTTCAACCAGATTCACGGCTTCGGACAAAATACTACTTGCAATTGCTTTCCTTACCCTTATTCTTCTTTCTGATTCTTGTACTACCATTGACTTTGATGTATTTACTACTATTTTGGCCATTTCCGAGCCTTCTTTGGATATCGTCTTCAGTGTTGTTTTGGGGATTTGTGTTATGTTTTATTTGGACGATTCCAGGGCTGTTTATCATTCCGGCCTACTATCGTCGGATTCTGTATGCCATTGAGGAGGATGAAGTCATTGTCTCACGCGGTGTAATTACACTAACGCGCCGTGTTGTGCCCATTCGGGCAATCACCAACGTATCGCTCCGACGAGGACCGTTTGACCGGGTATTAGGAATTGGGAGTGTGAAAATTGAAACAGCAGGACAAATGGGTGCCCAGTCAGGTAAACCCTCACCAGAACTTGCTCTGGATGGCCTGGTAGATTATGAGAAAGTCAACAATCAAGTACTGAAGCTCGTACGACGGTATCGGGCAGGGTATGCGTTAACAACTGAAGTAGAACCCACCTCAATAACGGATTCATCTCCTCTGTTGCAGAAGATCCTAATTGAGTTACAAAAACTGAATGAGAACTTCGAAAAGTCAAAATAGCAAGAGTTTTCCAAGGATTTCGTGACAGTTGTTTTTAGTTTTTTTCGCTTGCGGATACTTAAAAGCCATCTTGGCAAAGAAGAATATGGATTCTGGCGAGGATGCACTTGAATGGATGCTGCTGATCTACGTCACCACATTGCAGACTATTTGGACTCCGTTCGTGAGTTCAATCGAGATGTCGTCCTAATTGACACCGGTGTATTCCATCCAACGGATTACCAACAAATGGTTACGCAACCTGAAATGGTCCTGAATCTCGAAAACCAATTCGTGGGGGAATTAGTACATCTTCTCAATGAATTGGATCGAGCGTTACGTCATGCTCGCGATTGGCGAATTCATATAGAAGACTTAACTCGCAATCTCTATTTCTCTCCACAGGATCAATTGGCGCTCTTTGAAAAAAAGAAGAAGGCTGTTCGGATACTTGCCCAAGAAGAGGTTAAACAACGAATTCTTTCACAAATGAATGATATCGGCTATCTCCGTTGGGTCGTTGCCGATACTGGCGGGGAATTAGAACGCTTACTCATTGAAATGCGAAGCCTTGGAGTAACCGACCGGGAGTTTCGGAATTTCTTTGCCAAGTATCAATCCCCTGAATTATCTCGTTGGGAAAAGGCTCTTGATCTGTGGTTGGACGTGGATATTACTTCCCTCATTACCGGGTTGCAAGGTTTCCTAAACGAAGCAAGTGAAGGCTCATTTGAACAGGCGCTTCATGCTTTGGGGAGTTATCTTGATGTTATTATCAATTTGCTAGCCCAGTTTTCTACATTTAGTAGTGATTTTGATTTCCTGTCTCTTAAATGGGTATCAAAAGTACAGATCCAATTTGATCTCTTAACTGAAGCAAGTGTGGCACTCCACGAGTTATTAGTTCAACGAACCCAGATGGGAAGTCTTTACATTGACCATGAACGAGCCATTCTCAACGCCATTCTCCCCAAGGAAATTGATGTTAACGAATGGTTTACAATGTTCGCTTCTAATCCTGCTAAATCCGCTCACGAACTCCTCCCACTCGATATCCGAACAGATACCCTTCCGTATGCTCTCCGTCAATCAGAAAATGCCCTCATTGCTATGGATGATCAAATCCAAATTGGCGGATATCTTCTCAAATCCGTTGAAATCCTCCCTGAACTGTTGAAATCTCCAGTTGTAGCAAAATTTTTGGAAGCTGACCAAAAACGACTTGAACTCTTCCGTACAGGTAGACAAGACCTGTTGCGCCGTCTACGATTTCTTCAGGATCAAGTGACCTTGGCTGAAACGACCTAGTATTTCACCCAACTACTTTTTGAAGAGCTCTTAATTTCCTTTGGGAACTTTTGTTCCTCTATTAGCCGTCTAGGTAAATAATTTTAAAGCAAGTTCTCCTAAGGGAGTGCGAGGCGACAACAGCGGGAGGCTTTGGATGTCTCTGCCTAGCCAATGCTTTCCGTTCATTCTCCTGATGTTAACGGCTCCTCAGGAATGAGATATAATGAAACGTCTTTCATTCACAAAATGGTTTGTAATTCCACTTCTCTTTCTCCTCACCTTCACGGTGTTTTTACCGATAATTACTCCCCCCTCGTTTTTACCGTTGAATACGGCTCTGCCTTCAGAGCCCTTTGTTTTTCATCAGGCATCCGAAGCCCCCGTTCCCCAACCAGCTAGTCCTGTATATTTGATCATCACCCCGAATAGTGCTTGGGTCCATTCTTTCGCGGAATGGAAAAACCTGAAAGGTGTTCCCACTCAGGTGGCTAATGTAAGTTGGATTCAGACCAATTATCCGATATCAGCTACAGTTCGAGACAAAGCTGAACAAATCTGGACCTTTATCAAAGATGTGTATGATAATACTTCACCAGCAACCCTACAATGGGTGCTCCTCATCGGTGATAATGCTACTATTCCCTCCCGCTACGTCTATCTTCCTGATACTAGCGAATGGGTAGGCCAGGATCCCAATCGGAAACCCACAGATTTCTACTACTCGGTTATGGGCGATGCCGACTGGGACGATGATAATGATGGTCGGTGGGGTGAATGCGCCACCTTCAATGTGGGTGGTCCTTCGACGGATGAAATTGGGGACTGGCAACCGGATTTGTATTTAGGGCGAATTCCCTTTAGTGACCAAACCAATATTACAACTATTCTTACGAAATCGATGAATTATGCCCGGAATCCAACGAGTTTCTCTGCAACAGGATGGGATACCTTTCTTCTCGGTGGAGCAATCAGTAATTATGATGAAGAAGTCTGGGCATGGGTAGACAATGACTACACCGATGAAGCTGAACTTAGCGACTATATCAATGCAAATCATATCCCGGGCTACTATGATGTGTATCGTTTCTACGAAGATCGTTTCCTCTTCTGGAACTATACATCACCAAGCAGTTTTCAAAAATTGAATGAAACAGCCATACTCCAAGGTCTTAACTCCTATTCACCTGCGCTAGTAAATCTTGCTGCACATGGGAGTCCAACTGACATTCAACGAAAATATGATCCTTGGGGATTTCCATACGGAAACACATGGTCTGCTGCCACAGCAGGCTGGAATGTCCCTGTCACTGGTGTAGCGATAGGCGACCCTAACAATAATGGCTTTAATGAAATTGTCTATACACTTGGCCTAGGTCCTAGTGGTGCTACACAAAACGGAACTATATGGCTTCGAGATCCTAACACGATGACCGACTCGCCCATTTGGGATCTTTGGACTGTTCCTGTTGATGGTTATCAAACCTTTGCAACCTGTGTTGATATTGGTGATGTCTGGAACAATGGAACACTCGCGGTTGTTGTGGGTACTTGGTCGGGGTCAACCATAATCTTCACATATTATATGAATGTGAGATGGACAGCCGTTGTTGTGAACGGTCCTGAACCGTCAGATCCAGTACTCTGTATTGAAGTGGGGAACGCTGATAACGTCCTCGAACCGCATGGCTATCTAGGAATGAATGTAACCGCCATAAACACCGATATCGCTTGGGGTCATTTGAGTGGCATGACTTTCATAGCCACATGTTTTGGTGGACCAGGACTAGGACATGTTATACGCGTTGCACTGGTCTTTAACCATGGCCAAGCAGTTTATTCCATTGATATTGGTGACCCCAACGATGACACGTTAGGTGAAATTACCTGTGGTACAGGCTATACTAATGTGACTGTCCCCCAAGGTGATTGCTATCAGTTATTTTATGTTCCAGCTGTGGGTTGGTTCCGAAATACTGTTGATACTGCCCTAGGAGGTTACGTGTTTGGTTGCGATACAGGAAATGCTGCAAACGATGGATACAACAAAGTAGTAGTTGGTATCAGCGATGGAGCCATCTATATGTACGAGGCTGGCTGTATTGCTCTCGGGCAATCAGGCTTCCAAGGAGGCACCGATGCAGGAACCCAAAAAACCGTCACGAGTTCAGGCGCAAATGCGGGTATGGTCCGCTGCCTGAATATCGGTTTCGTTGATGATAATGACCTTCTCACGACATACCCCACACCAATTGAGAAGTATTCTATCATTGCAGGAAACCAATATGGTGGCATCTGGAAATACCATGCCAACAACAACACCGGCTTCATTGATTCCTACCATATCGCAAAAGAAAATTACATGTTTGGGGTGAATGTTACCGATCTAGATGTCGGTGAACTAAGTCATGTAACTGGAGAGACCACACTCAATGAAGAAATAGCTGCTGGAAGTGAGGTTGGCTTATCGCCACTATCCTATGTTTACTGGTTTGAGTGGCCCTGGAATCTCTGGGGCAACATGCTGAATACCACTCAGGTTGATGCTTCGACCGCAAGCATTCCTGCCCTCGTCTATGCTGATTCATGTCATACCGCAGGGTACGATTACTCACAAGAAGCCCTTGCTGAAACCTTCATCCGCAATATGGCGATAGGATATATTGGGTCCATGCGGATTTGCTGGTATTATCGCGGTACAATGTCTCAATCCTTTAGCTGGGGACTGGGGCGATATCAATCTCAACAATTCTGGGACCTCTTCTTCAGTGGAACCACGAATTATCAGCCAGGCGCAACCCTTTATCAGAACAAAATCGATTACCAATCCACCTTCTCCTCTATTGCAGCAAGTTTTCCGAACACCTGGGAAACATATCATCGCAAGAATTTACTCAGTTATGCCCTTTTTGGTGATCCCGAAATCGACATCTATACTAATAATCCAAGAACCCTCGCTGTCACTTATCCAACGAATGCCAACTTTAATGGCAACACGGTCTTTCGAGTTATGGATGGGACGAGCCCTATTAGTGGAGCCACTATTTGTCTCTGGGATAAGGATGGCTCCTATTATGAGGTTCAAACCACTAATAGTACTGGTCATGCAATCTTTCGAGTTACTGCCTCCGTACCTAATGACATTAATGTCACAGTAACTGCTCACAATTATAGCCCATATGAGGGCAATATTGGAGTAGCACACTGGATTCAAGTTTCAAATCCAAGCTATACTCATACATTTCCTGCGAATATACTCGATATTACTAGCGTTGTTGCGAATTGCAGTAATCCGAGTCACGCCTTTCTTGATAACACCGAAGCGATCATTCACAATTATTCCATTTATGATGCCAGTACAGGCGTTTATGCAGGGATTTCAGGTGACCTTTCATGGACCGGTAGTGCGTGGGACGCTTTAGGAATTAGCACAGCCATCTTGGCTCCTGGGCTGTATTATATTCGCTGTGGATTTTCTGATACTGATGTTGCATTGACACGAGGTCCTCCTTCCAGTGCTTTCCAGATCTTGCCGGGAGGCGGGTTCTTTGACATTTTCCAATGGTTGCTGCAGAACTGGCCTTTCATTGTGATTGCGATAGCAATCCTGCTCCTAATTTGTATTGTAGTGCTAGTTCTTCGTCGACGAGGAAAGGCTGGGGATAAAACGGAATAATCGCATATTCCTCCAGCAGAGTCTCTGCTGGAGGGTCTTTTCTTTTTATTTTCGAAGACCCACATCCTGACGATATTGTGCATACTCTCGAATAGCACGAAGTGAGATTTTACTCCAAACAAAGTTGGATTGGTTATTTTTTGGTATCCGTAAAGCTTGGTCTTCTGGGCTTTCATTATTTGTGAATCGGTGGGAGGGATCTGCAATGCAGGAGGCACCGCATGTAAATACACCTGGGGTGTATTCTCGTGATGCTTGATCTGCACTAACGATTGGAATCGTGTATTCTTTTGCTCGCACTCCAACAAGAGATTGCCACGCCCATTGCCCATACTTGATGTGTTGGTTTTTCAGAACTGTTGTCATGGTAGGAACGGCAAGAAAATCCACTTCAGGTGCTAGTTGGGTTACAACATCATGGTACCAAAGGTCAGAACAGATGAGGACTCCCATTTTGTATCGTTGCAGTTTAAATGTTGAGATTTTAGTTCCGGGTTCAAGCCCTAATCGTATCTCAGCTCGGAATGGGTGGCGTTTATCATATGATCCCAGAATTGTTCCTGATGAAGAGAAGACAAAGCACCGGTTACGCCATTGATTAGTGTTGGTTTGGTAGGGTACGGAACCTGCGACAATTGCTACCTTAGCGTCTCTGGCGAATTTACTAATAGTATTTTGAATCTGTTTGGATAATTCATCACTATTATGTTTTAATTCTGCCCATTCTCGGAAGGTTCCAAAAGTATACTCAGGTAACACAAAACAGTCAATCGATTCAAGTGTTGAAAGTGCTTGCTGAAAGAGGTCTTGAATCTGCAGGAAGGTATCAGTTAAATTGCTTGATGGCTGGATTTGCAGTGCTACAAGAGTCAGTGAGTTCTGAGGTGCCATTTCTTCTTATCCTCGAGAGTTGATTCAATGATAGTTAGTAGTAATGAGTGTTGGTAGCTTATGAATTAAGCTTTGATGACTTCGATGGGTTCACCAGGTTTGGGAATCATATTCCCTGGGTTCAGCAGCCAATCTGGATCTAAAACACGTTTTACAGCCGCCATTTCTTCAAGTCCTTTATTGCCATACATTATTTGCAGAAAGGGGTGTTTGAGTTTCCCGATTCCATGTTCAGCACTTACCGTTCCACCTAACTCGACTGCTTTCTTTGCAAAGAGCTTATAGATTTCCATACCTTGGTCCACCTCCACATCAGTCCGGGGAAGAATATTCACATGGAGATGGTTGTCACCTACGTGTCCGAACATGATATATTCCATTCCGGCTTCATCCAGGGTTTTTTTGTAGAAGGCGATCATCGTTTCCAGATGTTCATCGGGTACTGCCATATCCGTACCCAGTTTATGGACACGAGGATGCTGCTGTTTACGTTGCGCAATCAGCGAGTTCACCGTTTCGGGGATGAGGTGTCGTACGGCCTTCATCTTATCTAAATCTCCTGGATCAATTCCCGCCCACGTGTCATCCATGCCAATCTCATATTTGCCAAGAAGGTCTTGGGCAGCCATGAATGTGGCTTCCATCTCCGCTTCCACGAAGGGAATCTCAAAAAAGATAATCGCCTCCGCTTTTTCAACTTGAGGTGGTACAGTCACACCAGCAATGCCTTTTGCTCGAGCATCTCGCAGCATTTGCACTGCATTGGAATCAAAGTATTCAACCAAAGTGGGCTTTACCGGGCTATCTTCGCTCCGAACATCTTTCACAAAAGAAAGGGCTGCGTTTTCTGTAGGAAAGAAGGCGAAAATCGTTAAGCTGCGTTCTGGATAGACTTCCAACCAGACTTCGGCTTCGGTGATGATGCCTAAGATGCCTTCCGAACCGATGAATAAGTCGATGAGATCCATTCCCTCATGCGCGTATAATCCCGCGGCATTCTTTGTTGATGGCATCTTGTAGCTGGGGATTTTGATCTCACGGGTGGTTCCATCAGTTAGTTCGATTTGGAAGGTGCCATTTTCTGCAAAAAATTCTCCGCGGGGGATATCAAGGATCTCACCATTTGATAAGACAACTCGTAGACGTTTGGTCCATTGTCGAATTGCTTTGTAGTGAAAAGAGCGGGCACCCGAGGCATTCGCGGCTAATGAGCCTCCAAGATGGGCAGTCATTTCGGTGGGGTCGGGTGGAAAGAAATGGGGTGTTCGATCAGCAAGGAACTTGTCCAATGCCACGAGTTCTTCTTTCGAACATTCACTTTTTAGTGAGTCAAGTTGGCGTTTGTAGACGGCTGAGTTAAGCGTTTCTAAGGTGACTCCGGGTTGTGCTCGAATGAACCATTTGTCGTGGGTGTCATCGAACCCAAAGCCACAGAGCTTGTCCATCTGTTCTAATGAAAGCAGGATGCCTCCCTGTGGTACCGCACCTCCGGTTAGCCCTGTACGCCCAGCAGAGACCGTGATAGGTGTTTTTGTTTCGTTTGCCCATTTCACAACTGCAATTACGTCAGATTCGGTTCGGGCATAGAAGAGGCGTTCTGCAAAGCCATCACCGAACCGGGCTTCATCGGTGAGATAATCATTACAGGTTTCACAAATTGCGTCTTCGCCTTCGACAACGCGAACAGAGTCAAGTTTACTAGGCGCAATATGCTCCGCTTGGATCTTATTAGTTGTCATCAGTTCCACCAGCGAGCCTAAGTGAACGCGATGATTTCTCCCGCTCCATAGCCAAATATGTTTTTAAAGATTTAATAGCATTATTTTTGGTGATTCTTTTTGAGTAAGAAAGTAAAATTCGGCATATATATTGCTAATCATGGAATTACAAGTAATCCTCAAGATTATGTCAAGTTAGCTAAGAGTGGAGAAGAATATGGGTGGGATGGGTTCTTCATATGGGATCATGTTTTCCTACCGTGGGCACCAGATCAAGACGTATTGGATCCATGGATTATATTGTCTGCTATAGCTACTCAAACGAATAATATCTCTATTGGTATAACAGTGACGCCTTTAGCAAGAAGAAGGCCAATGATAATAGCACGAGAAGCAATTACAATCGATAGACTTTCTAGTGGAAGATTTATTCTTGGTGTGGGATTAGGAGGT
>JBHLPI010000118.1:0-2345 GCA_048939595.1 Promethearchaeota archaeon
CGATTTGGGTCATTTCTTTTACAGGCGAGGTTATTCGCAAATGCCCTTCGTTACGGGATCGTATCCGCTTCAACCCTATGGGCAGATTCTTCAAGATGCAGCACTGTGTAGTGGGTGTAGTATGGGGGTGCAAGTCCGTCCGATGGATGTCTGTCAGTTAGATGCTACAAGACACAAAGCTGATCCACTGTGCCCACAAAGCTGTGTCAATTGTAATGCGTGGGTCCATCGGTATCCCCAACAGTGTCTTCAGATTCGCAATCCGTAACGCTTTTTGTCCCCTCATTATTTCGCAGTTTTTTGATTCGTTTTAGTCAAACGAAGAAGCTTTATCTACACCGGCTTTGCTGAATCCAAAACTGATTGTAGATTTCGATTGAGTCGGTGGAATTTGAAATGGCATTAATTGATACGGCCAAAATCTTGGCAAAAGCGGGGTCAATTGTGTGTATCATCTTAGGGTTTCTTGCTGCGGTGTTGACGGGTCTTGTGGTGTATGATGAGTTGGGTGGGCGGCATGGTATTGCAATTGAGAGTATTTTGGGGCTTTCCTTGGCCATCGTAGCGGTGGTCTTTGGTTTCATCATTCTGTTTTATTGTGTGCCAAGGATTGACAGGGATCGTCAGGCTGCAGCCATTTACTTCATTATTTTCGGTGTGATAGCAGCGATTGGTTCATATTTTATTGGTGGAGTGTTGATCTTTGTCGCGGGGATCCTAGTCGCTGTGGAGCAGGCAAGCACCTCTTAGAAGTTAATTTCGAAAGACTATTATTTTCAGTATGCTCAAAAGTGAAAATGGAGGGAATTTAATGAGCAACGATAATGATGATGAGCTTCCGCCAGTGATAGTAACAGGCAAAAAGGCAAAAAAGCAAGAAGAAAAGCGAAATCAGAAGGCAAGGAAAAAATCGAAAAAAAATGATTTAGCCAAGAAAGAAGGAAATTAATTTGACTGACAAAAGAGAGCATATCCTTAGGTTGGAAAAGTTAGAGTGGCTAAACCAACTGGCTTTGCAGCGCCATGCAGATCATATTAAACGCAAAGAAGTGTTGGATAATAAGGCCCTAACATTAGCGGGAGTTGTTGGAACTGGATTAACCCTAATAATGGGATTTGCTCCAATTATTTTGAGTTTAATACCTGCTGGGTCAATTCTCCTCATTTGGGTTACTGCGATGCTTTTGTTTGCGATGTTGACCCTTGTAACAGCTTTGCTATGTGCATTGTGGGCAGGAAGAACTATCAAATATTTTTTGAGTCCAGATATAGCACATCTCAAGAAGAAAATTGACGAGTTAACCCGCTTAGAACTTCTCGAAAAAATGGTTAATAGACTTGCAAAAGATATCCAAGAAAATATGCTAAAGACAGAACAGAATGCGAAATGGCTTCTAACCAGTTTTGTTTTCGCCATCATCGGATTTTCCCTAACGCCGATTGTTGTTTTTCTTGTATTTTCTGCGATAACCTAGTGTCACTGTACTTCGTCAATAAACAGCTGGAATTCTTTTCAAAGAAAAACTCAGTGAACAATTACACTTAGAATGAGAGATACTTCTTAAATTCACAACTTCGATATCTTGAGAGACTTTGTAAAATTAGGAATCTAGGTCTATGCAGCAGAGAATATGATTATTAACCAGTTAGCGGGGCTGGATGTTCACTCGTTCTTAATTTTAGTTGTTGTCCCTTTTACCTTTGAATTAGAATGGACGGCTTAGACTTTGATATAATTGGTACCATCATCTTTTGGTAAATCGTATCCTAGGAAGAATTCTCGGTCTTCTTTCTTTCCGTCCTTATAATGGATGGTTGCATGGATGGTAAACATTCCCCATGTCCAAATTCGTATCGCGAATTTATCGTTTCGATCATTGGAACTGTGGAGCCGTTGTCGAAATGTTGGATGTAACAAATAGTCTACTTTTTTAACCTTATTTAGTTCTGGATCGGGACCATCCAAATATATTCGGAGATTATAATATTCTGGACCACCTGCACGGACAATTTTGTATTTGATTCTATTGTTTGATTTCTCCAATTCTCGCGCGAATTCAAGGACCATAATTTAATCCCTCCAATTATCACGTAGGTCGGGTAGCTGCTACAATTCCAAATCGATCCTCAGATTGATCCTCTGATGGTTCTTCATTAGCGGGTAACGGTTGCCCAGCGGCTCTTCTGGCTTCTCGAAGTTTATCAGCCATTGTAGTTAGCCGAAAATCCTCCCATGCATTATTCTTGTCCTCTCTCGATGGAGTAACTGGTGTTCGCTTCTTGATTTCTCGGAAACGATTAACGATGGTTCTATGAGCATTTGTTCCTGATGCGACATCCTCCAT
>JBHLPI010000118.1:2445-5561 GCA_048939595.1 Promethearchaeota archaeon
AACCTTATTTGCAGCATCTAGAGGCAATATTGAAACCCCCTGCCATCCAATTGCTTCTGTTTTACAAAGTATTATATTAATTTTGTCATAGTATTGTATATTGCTTGATAAACGACAAGGCTAGGATTAACTATTTTGCCTATTCCTTTTGTGATAACTTCAAATGAGACTCACTTATTTCGTTTTCTAATATGATGAAGAGGTGTTTCAGATTTCATTGACCTAAGATGAGTCTTTTTAGTGTATGATAAATCCAAAGGAACCCATAGGCAATTCGAGACTTCAAATCCTCAGGGGGCGGGTAATATTTGAGATATGGTTCTGTGAAGGGATTGGATAGGTCGTGCCCAAATCGGTTGTTCACGTTTCGGTAGTACCAATGTTCCAGCAGAGCCAGATCAAGTCGTTTCAAAGGTATTTCTAGAGCGTGCATAATTTCTTCCTGGGATTCCGACAGGTGCCAGACCTTTAATCCAGTAAAGACATGGTAACAGTTCACAATGAGGATTACTGGTCTCTGATTTTGAAAGGCAAGATTACTCATTGGCTGTTCAAGGATTTGGATTTCAATAGCGTATTGTCCCCACGGAAAAGCGTTTTTAGGCGAGGTCAAACCTTGGCTTGAACGAGATTCAGCTTTAGTAGTAGGCGTATAAAGTTCGACGCCATGCCCAGCATATTCTATTGGTCCTCCGGCAGCGATGGCGATCTTTTCTATTGCACCAGTTTCTAAGTTGAAGTGGAGCTGAATTGCTTCATAGTCGTGGTCATGATCTTTGTTGAGTTCCCGCCATGTGCAATCCTGTCGCTTCCAATATACCTCATAGAGGATGCACAAACGCGGCTTTGTTGTGTCAATGAGTATTCGATAGGCTATGAATTCGGGTGGGGAAGGACTGCTCCCGTGACCAGAGGAATCTAAGATTAGTGGCATGTAAGTTTTGGCTAGTCCATCGCAAAAGGCTACTTCATACGGGTTGATTACGAAATAATCGCTCTTATCCACCTGCAAGTGGTATTGGTTTTTCCCGATTGTGACTTGCATGAGTCATAACCTCCTTGTGTTCTAGAGTTAGCATTACAGAAA
Source organism: Promethearchaeota archaeon (assembly GCA_048939595.1). GTDB lineage: Archaea > Asgardarchaeota > Hermodarchaeia > Hermodarchaeales > Hermodarchaeaceae > Hermodarchaeum. The sequence continues at coordinate 3,533 of JBHLPI010000118.1, forward strand.
CAAAGTGACTTCGAACTCTCTTTTTTCATTACTTGGAGTATGTGTGCTTCTGTAGCATCTAATAGCCCCTAGAACCAGATTGGTTGATAGCTATCAGCTTTCCACCTGAAAAAATCTATTGGTTATTGAGCAAAATTGGATTTCGTTTATTCTATTCTTCCCCTCGCTCGCAGACAATCAGAATGAAGGTTACAACCATGGCTGCAATAATAGTAATGTCACTCCACTGGTGGAAAAAAAGGGCTTGATCAACTATCATCTGCTGAAGCAAGAGGAATGTAATAACGGCGAAAATAATCCCAATCGCTAGAAGAAGTAGCCCTAACCCTGTGAGGGCTCGTAATGGGTATTTTCCACGAATCCATCCCCTTGACCGATCAATGAATTTGAGAAATGATCCTTTCGGTTCGGCTTTATCGAGGCGTGGTCTTCGTCGAACAACTAGTATGACTAGCCAGATAATTATCATGCCCAAAAGAAGGGATAAAAGGCCAAAGAGAAAATAGAGTGAATAAGGGAAAACATAGATGGTTTGAAGGAGAAGGAGAGGAAGCGCCCAAATAATGGGTAACCCGTGAAGTTGGGCGAAAAAGCCTTCATCCAATAATATCCAGAGGGCGAAAATTACGAGGAAATAGGGAAGAAGTGCAAAAAGGTAAAATTTCCAGTCTTCTCGAATTGTGGTAGATAGTTTTCGTGTGTTTTTTTCCTGATTGTCTGGTATCACCATATTATTTCACTTCCTGGTTCTCTCTCAAATAAATCCAGAATTTGGGTATACCAATGAAACAGATGAGCAGACCCAATGGGATTATGACAAGTATGAAGCCGAGGGTGTGGAGACCTTGGGGAGTAAATGTGAGGATGCTGAATTGAATTAGTGATGAGGGTATTCGAAGTAATAGTTGAGCTTCTAGTTCCACTAAAAATGCTTGGTGAATACAAACCCAGATTCCGGCCCAGGCGATGAACATGAGGAAGAAAGCAAATATGTAATAGAAATCACTGTTCCACAGAATCCAAGCTCTTCTACGCCAGCGAAGATTGACTTCTTTTGTTGGATTGTTTCGTAAGATAATAGCAAAAAGTGCAAATAATGAGATAAAACCGAAAAAGGATAAGCCGATTCCGATGTCATGAAAACTGGGAATCGCTAAATCTCCGCCGGGAAGGTTTGGTGGAATGCCTGTTTGTATGCGCTCTAATAAAATCATAAAGGCATAATTCAAGATGAAGAGACTTATCCCTAGTAGCAGAAGGGATACCACACTAAGTAATAGAAACCGTTTCTTCAACCATTAAACCCCCTAATTTTACCGATAAACATTTTCTGGAAATCCCCTGATTTTTCCGTCTTTGATCACAAGATAGGAGTTCTTTTTCGACAAAAATTTTTGAGTCCAACATCCAGCATTAGCAATACCCCCGAAGTCTTTTCTCCAAACGTCTGTGACCCATTGCGGCAATTTAGAGGCGGGACTCGAACTCTTAGGTATGTACGATGGAGTACCAGGCGGTTGAATCCATGTTCCGTGTGTATGCCCAATAATCATAAAATCGTCCTTTTTCAACTTGTATTTGTTCTGCGCTACTTGCCACAGTTCTGCCCGAGCGGCTTCATGAATAATCCGAGATGGATCCTTCAACCGATCAAAGAGCCCACGACTACTCGGATGAGTTAATCCAGCTTCGCAAACCTCGATCATTTTTCGTTTATTATGAGTAACTCTCATCTTTTTCGATGCGATGAACGGTAAGTCTTTTTGGGCCTGACTAAATTGGTAGAAGGAGTCTATACCTTTAGCATGAATTGCTTCTATGTCATCAGCCGCCTGTTCACAATGCTTTCTTCGTTTCCTATTACGCCGCCAAAAAAAGAATTGGCGAATTTTGTCAAGCCATTGCCAAAAGGAGTGCCCGATTCTCCATCTTTCTTCCGCTTGACATACCAACATACAATAATATCGACACCAATAACGGTAGAAGGTGTAACCGTATTGTTCACTTTCTTTTAGTTCATATCCATGAA
>JBHLPI010000119.1:0-5504 GCA_048939595.1 Promethearchaeota archaeon
GCAATGGAGACCACCCCAGCAATTGGTCGCACATGCTCATATCGTACTCCACCCCCCGCATACTGTGGCTGCCCATCTGATGCAATGTATATCGGATAGACTAACCCAAATCCAATCAACAGACACCCAAAACTCGCAACCACAATTGCCAAAAGAAACCGGTTTCGCGCATCCTTCGTGCCCAAACTGAACCACCCCAGGATACTAGTAGAATTAGCAAATAAAATTTGAACTGTTGTGGATCAAAACACAATAAATTACTCTGAGCCACAGAACCAGCGAACCTGATATGCTTCAAATCTATATATCTGTCAGCCACTTAATGAATCCCCAATCCTCATCCACTGGATTCTGAAAGTCCTAATTCAAATCATCCCGACCTTTTGGACAGAATATGTGGCATAACTTTAGCGGAGCTACTCACCCCTTTGACATCTTTTATGATTCCGAAAAAGGCAAGTGGTGCTGGCTAAAATTATAGTCATCCAGAAAACACAAGGACGCCGTCAAAAAATACAAGGATTCCCTGTGTAACCCCTAAGTGCCACTCCGGGATAATACTATTAATATGGCTTCGAAAAGGAGGTTTTGATACCACCAATTCAGTAAATTCCAAGGCGCAGCTTGATAGAACGATTAAACAAGCTCTATTCCAAAAAAGAGGGGAAGGAAGGAATATATTGTTTCCTTCCAGCCTATGAGGCGGTCCATCCAGTTCTCGCATCAATCACGATGGATTGGACCACCGTGTGAGGATACACGGGTAGTAAAGTTGATTTCCCATCTGAATCATAGGGTATTAAGAACCTATAACCAAGTAGTCCAGCAGCTAATCCAAGATTTAGTGTTCCAACTATGTTTATCTGATATCTAAATCCCGTTTTGAAATGAAAGTCAAGAGCATAAGTACCAACGGCTTCTCGGGCAAGCCCGAAGGGATATTCAATTCCTGGGATATCTGTTAAAGTGCCCCAATGGAAGTGCAAAGTATCGTAGACTATGACAGGAAAGAAACGAATAGGTGACCACCAGGTGAAGTACCAACCAATTTCGCGTCTAGGGGTAGCTGTATCGTCGTCTTTGTCCATGCGGTAGGATGAAAGAAAGGAATCAAGCACAAATGTAGCAGCCTCTATAACAGCGCCAGTCACTGGGTCGGACACCATATTTCCAGCCAAACCAGCTGTATCTATTAGGAGCCCCAGAACATCCATCCAAGCATCCCAAGCCTCACCTGTTGTCACATGAAGATTATTGTAAAGCAGTATGTGAGAGCCCGTTTTGAGCTCAAGAGTAACATCATCAACGCCTCGTGTGTGTTCGAAATCATGGAAATCGTCAGGCTCATCGAGGTTGATAACTCCCACCTGAAGTCTCATTGAGTGCACATAACAATTCTGTTCAAGGACTGTATTTGGAGACACACCATATTCGGCATATCTTGTTGGAGCGTATCCATAGAGTGCAACCTCTAGGTTTCCGTCACAGTCCCCATTCGAGTCACAGTGGAGATTCGAAATAGCAATTGTAGACCGAAGTAGTCCGTCTTCTCTAAAGTCTTCAATGCTCGGATCCCAAATAGAAATGGGAATTTGACTCGACTGAGGAATGTAAATTTTGGCATTATCCCAATACCCCTTCATAACACCCTCTTCTTCAGCTACAGCACAAGCAGTTACTCGTACTGCATATAGGTTAGCTGGAAAGACTTGCTGACCCAAATCCTCAGTGGTTACCGCTACTTGTATCCATTTTCCTTCTGAAATCGTGGTTGTTGACACTTCTTCACCTGATATTTCGATCCAACCACTTACTCCGAACTCGTCAAACGTTTTGTATTGAATCGAAGCTTTTAGTAACACATGATTATAATTTGTGTCCCGTAAGAAATGAATTGAGAATCCAAAAGGACGGCGCTGTAGGTGCTTTAGGAGTGATAGATGATCAGGATTAAATGGGTCTGGAGGATTTGATCCAGGAATCTCATGCATAATTATATGCTCTGATCTAGCATTAAAGGTCCATGACTGTGGATCACCATCAGGATAGTGTGCATAGTCCGGATTGGTGTTGAAATAGCCATAATCATCGTTCCATGCGTCTTGCGTGTCATCTAAATTATCAATTTCAAAATCAACGTTGTATAGTCTTGTCTTCTCATTGTGTACAAACATATAGTCGTATTCAGTTTCTGGTCCATTATGTTCCATGATTTTTGAGACAAGTTCTGGGAGAAAGCAGGAGGCAATTTGGTTAAATCCTGCAGAAACACCAACATTGTATGCATCACCGGTCATTCGTAGACGTACTCGTGTAATTGTTGCTGAGTTGATGTCGAAAAGAAGCTCATCATTGTCCCATCCAATGAAGACCTCACTCGCCACACGTTTAACCCACAGACTAGCAAATTCGCTGAGAGGCAATCCGCCTTGTTCGTAAAAGTGTGAACCGGAACGGGCAAACTTCTCTCGAGTTCCATCTGTCCAAGCATCCATTAACCCGATTTCAAACTGGACGTTATCAGTGGAATCCAGAAGTTGAAGCCAAATTTCGAATTTCGACAAATCATTTGCGGCAGTCCAATAAATGGTGGTGCAAATCATGAAATCAGTACTCAACGGGTTTTCAAAGGTGTGAACCACATCATAGCCATTCGTTTGACTCCATCCCGGACCAAGATCCGTGCAGAAAAGATAGTCGTCTCCGTATATCCAATCCTCACATCGGAGTGGACTTTCAGGGGTGTAGAAGGAGTGGAGGTTCCATATTGTCTGGTCGAGGGTGAAGAAATCGTCTCCCTTTAGTAATGGATCAGAAGTAGGATTCACTTGACCGTAATATTCCAGTTCGATGTATGGGAGATTTGCTTGAGTATCGTCTTCCCGGTCATAGTAGCAGGCTCCGACGCCATCACTGCTTGTTAGAATTTCAAGGGAAATTATTGATTCAGTTTCAATGGCGAATCGGATATCCCAGCTATCCCAACCACCAATGGTTTGAGAGAAATCAGTATCTAGCAGGTTTCCTGTTGTTCGCGAGGGTCGATTATTCCAGGTGACTGTGTCCTCTGTCCAATCATTAGTTACCGCATAGACCTTGATTGGTCCTGATTGATAAACGGTTTTTGCTTTCATGAATAATGTAGCTGCACTTACTGCCGTTGGATTATCAATACGGAATTTCACGTATGCATATCGGTGCCAGTAGTCCATGTGTACATCAATGTCTTCGTCATCGAAATTCACATCTGTATAAGGTGGGTATTGGTCCACAAAGGTATCAGCGATGGGAGTATGACATGCTTTGAGGTTAATTTCATTTGCACCGACTATATTCTCAGCATCACCTAAAATATTTGAGGCAATGGCTTGTATCCAGTACCAATTTTGTCCATATTCAACCATTTGAACAACTTGTTCATAATGAGCACTTCCATCAGTCCACTTGCACACTCTTTGTGCTTCATTGAGCGTTGGTTCAGTGTGTAATAGGAGATTAACTTCGTAATCAGTGGTTCCGATTCCCCAAATGACGTCCCAACTCAGATAGATCTTGAAACCTTCGATGACCTCATTGAGGTTGGTGATGGATGGTGATTCCGGTGGCCAGGATAGCGAAACTTCGACAGAGGTGAGATAAGCAGTGGTTGGTGCCCGATAGCGGCTTCGTTGAATCACAAGCAGGTATGTTAGGGTGCCACGTTGGAGTAAATCAGTTCCCCCTTCCATGGTTGTGAGGTCTTGCCATTCGCCGGTCCCTGGAACTGTTCCAGTATCAGCTTCCGGCCAGAAGCTTTGAATGTGTCCATTGATTTGGCGAATCGTCCAGAAATCAACGACGCTCCGAGCAGTCCCTGCACTGGGTGCAAAGACTTCATGCTGTGTTCCAGCTGAGTCATAATAGTAAGCCCGTATATTGAAGCGTTGTTCACCTGTACTACCTGACCCATCGGAGTAATAAAGTTGCATCATAGGCAGCTTCTCTTCGTTAAGAAGATAGACGAAGAATCCTCCTTGATGGCTGTACATTCCCGGTGAATAGTTGTCGAAATCAATACCTAAGATAATCTCCCAGTCAGCATCTTCATTAACATTCAGTTCTCGATAGACTCCAGAGTACTTTGGATAATACCAGTTCCCTGTGGGGTAACTCACCCACCAATCAGAGCTATGGGGCGTTTCAGGGGTTAGCGAGCCACCATAAACAACGTGATTGTAGTTAATGTCTGAGTGCCAACCACCCTGATCACCATCAATTACGGGATCTCCATTTGCGTGATTCCATCCAGCAAAGGGGTCCGGAGGACTTTCTCCTTCAACTTGAACTGAGGTGATGTATGCACGGGTTGGGGCACGATAGCGGCTTCGCTGTATCATGAGAATATAGGTGAGGGTGCCACGTTGGAGTAAATCAGTTCCACTTGCATATTCTGTTATGTCATGCCAGGCTCCAGTTCCTGGAACCGATCCGGTGGTGGCTGTTGGCCAGTAGCAGTGGATGTGTCCATCTTGGTTTTTGATAAACCAGTTACCGATTATACCTCTTGCGGTTGCAGGGCCTGGATTGTAAACAAGTTGACTTGTCCCAGCAGCATCATAGTAGTAGGCTCGGACATTCAAGCGTTCTTCATAACTGCTTCCAGATCCATCTTGGTAATAAATTTGCATCATGGGCTGTTTCTGCTCGTTCAGCAGATAGATATAGTAGCCACCTTGATGACTATAGGTCCCGGGGGAATAGTTATCGAAGTCGAGGGCAATTTCAATCTCCCAATCGGATTGTTCGACAATTTCCAGATTCCGATAAATTCCAGCATATCGTTGAGTCGAATAACCGCTGGACGGATAGCTAATCCACCATCCAGACGAGGGCGGGGTGGCGGGCGTAAACTTGTTATCATATACAATAGTGTCGTAGGCAATGCTGGAATGCCATCCGCCGTGGTCTCCATCGATAGCGGAATCACCATTGGCTTGCGTCCAATCGGAGAGATCGTGGCAGTCTTCGATCCAAGCTAATGCCCCGGAGACATTCGCGAAGGACACTGCAAAGAGTCCGATAAGGAGCAAGCTAAATAGTTTGTTTTTAGTGAGTTTCATTTTCATTTTCCTATTTTGAGTTTTTGAGAAGGTGTTTCCACTCATCAAACCCAAGGACTACCCTGATGTAGACTGAGGGTCGTCATTTGAAACCATTCACCTTCAGGGAATAATCTAAAGAAGTAGTATAAAACCTTCATCAAGGGGGAATAAGATAAGTGACAGCCCCTGGTTAGCTGGTTCATAATGGAAGGAAAAATGAGTTTCTTGGGGGATAGGAAGATGCCATTTTGCTGCCACTTGATTTGGGTTTCGATTTTGGGAGTTTTTCAATTAAACATCAATTGTTAAGTAATGTAAACGTGTTCGACAGTTCCAACAGGTGCTGAGTGAATAGTGGCTAGGTGCACCACAAATTCGACAGATTCGATAATGAATATTCCCGAGAACTGGTAAATCGAGACT
>JBHLPI010000120.1:0-1441 GCA_048939595.1 Promethearchaeota archaeon
CGTTCTTCGGTCCAGAGCAGATTGAGGATTTGGAGGGCCTCTCGCAATTGGAGAATTCGAGTCTTTGTAGAAGGATACGGATATCCGTAGGCTTCGTACTCAGCCCTCTTCCACCCCGCTCCGATATCAAGGGCGATTCTCCCATTGGACGCGTTGTCGAGGTTCGCCGCGATCTTTGCCAGAAGTGCCGGATTCCGATAGGATTGACAGGTGACCTGCGTTCCGAGACGAATCCTCTCTGTTTGGGGGGTGAGCAATGCCAGGGTAGTCCAGGCCTCATAGCATTGATTCTCTCGACCTTCAATCCATCCAAAGAAATGATCTGAAACGGTGAATCGATAAAATCCTGCTTCTTCAGCGGTCTTCGCGAGGGTGACGATATCATCGTAGGTGTATCCTATGTGCGGTTCGATGCTAATGCTAATTTTCATTTGAATCACCAAAGTGTGATGTTTCACCAGCTTTCGAAATGCATCTTCTGCGGTAGTGAAACCGTTTTTTGTTTTATAACGTGTTTCTGTGGGTATCCTATAGGGATTATAGCAGCAATTTCATAGTCCTCAGGGATATTTAGTGCTTTTTTGAGACCGCCTGTATCGTAGGGTATCTTGGTCACGCCATACAGCCCTTCTGCTGCCATTGCTAACAAAATATTTTCAATGCAACACCATACGGAAGCGAAACTATTCAGGTCGAAAAGGGTTTTACAATTTTTGAGAGATTTTCTCATTTTGAAACAGATGACAAGCACTTCAGGTGCGCTCAGTAACATGCTTTTCTGGACTGGTAACGCCTTTAGATACATCTCTTTCTCTAATTGTTCTGTCATCCCCTCAGTCCATTCATTGATTTCTTTGCTAGAAAAATTGTGCGAACTCGGCTCCACCTTGAGAACTTCTTTCCTTCGTTCGATATTCCTCAGTAAAATAAATTCCCACTCTCTTTGATGATTATGTGTCGGAGCCATCAATCCGGCATTTAAGACTCGTAGAAGTTTCTCTTCTTCTATCGGTTTAGCCTGAAATTCTCGGATACTCCGCCTGTTTTTGAGAACATCATAGAACTCCATGTTCCATCACCTTGGGGGCCAGATTCCCATTAGAACTTTCTGCTGACACAGCCAGAATTATCTTGTGAACACATAAATTTCGTTTTTACCTTTTTGCATAGAGGTAACAGCGATCAGGAAAAATATGCCAACGGAAGTTTCATCGAGTGGTATGAACTGATAATGCAGTTATGCCCAGCCAAAGTTTTAGCAGTCAGGTTGAGCTGGTGTTATCGGTGAACCGACTTTTAGTTTGAAGACTAATCTAAAATTTTATCGTGAGGTAGCTTGGCCACCTGAGTTCTTGATTAGTTCAACCTGGCATGTAGCATCACATATTTCATCGGGATTCAGTGTGATCACACTTAGTGCAATAGCCATGGGGTGTCTAAG
>JBHLPI010000120.1:1541-2638 GCA_048939595.1 Promethearchaeota archaeon
TGCCCGAGAGTTTGGTAAATGTAATAGTGAGTACGATAACGGCGATCTTCCACCGTTGCATCTTCTTCTTTAGTAAGAAGGCCTAGTTTTAACATCAGGGCAAGACTTCTGAACACGCTGGCGTGCGCAAGCTCGGTTTTTTCTCGAAGTTCAGATGGCGTAGTTTTACCGAAGAGCTGTAGGTAAGCGTAGATGAGTAATGACGAGTCTTGGCTGATGACCCGTATGATGTCTTCAATTCTTGCAAGTTTGGCATCTTGGGCTGGGGTGGGAGATTGATTGGGAGGGATTGGAGTTCACCTACTCAGAGTGGATAACCTAACGGCAAATGAGGCTCGTCAAGTTCTTGACTGCTGTCCGTTGAGAGTAGTCGCCTTTTGTCTTAAGAATATATCTTGTGAGATATAGGTTCACGACTCAGGGGTGGATGGGCTTTCAATGAGCGTGAAGCGGGTTTTCGGGTAATCTATGACTATTGTGTAGTTTTTCAGGAAGGGATATCCGAGAACGCCATAATTGATTTCATCACCGTTTGGAGAACTTAGTTTGAGATCGATTACGCCCACATCCATGTTCTCTTGGGTGGCTGAACCGACGGTGAGTTGGTGTAATGTTGCGCCAAATCCAGTTGCAACGCCAGTAGGACCAACACAAACGCCTTGAGAACATCCCTGGGCTTGCGCAATTTTCTGTTCTTCACTGCGTTCCGGCTGGTTGTCGGTAATTCCTAATGTGTTTGCTATCGAAGGGGTGATAACCGTTCCAGAAGCTCCTGTATCGAGAATTAGTTCAAAGGGTCCCTGGCCGTTAAGGTGAACAGGAATCCTCATTAGATGAGTGCCATCGAAGTACTGGAACGGAATCCACTCGATTTCCTTCTCATCCACAGCTGTTGAATCCAACTGTTTTTCGAGTGTCACAGTTTCAGTCTGATAGTCGACTATTAGGATGTAATCTTTCAAAATATCGTGACCAATGACTCCCGGAGTAAAACAACCCGCTCCCATGATCTTGCCAAAATCGATTACGGCGACGGCCTTATCGTGAAAGGTGAATTTTCCTAATTGAAAGTTCGACACTGTTGCTGCTTTGACGGG
>JBHLPI010000120.1:2738-5493 GCA_048939595.1 Promethearchaeota archaeon
AAGTTGTTCATCGTGATGGTTGCATGAAAACAATGTGTCGCAGTGTGGTTTAGGCTTGGGGGTGGTAGGATAGTATGATTTGGGTTTCTTCGATGTTTGGGTGTTGTTTCGCTAAAAGGGGTGCAGTATATTCATTGGAAGAGAAGAAAATCTGTTCTCTGAGTGGGAGGTCGGTCCATCCTGCAGCTACGGTTTCTTTGGCAAGTTCTGTTAGCAGTCGTTTCCAAGCGACTCGATAGCCGGGTCGGACGGCGCGGAATCTCATTATGATTCGTTCGTCCTTGCCTCTGAGGAAAATTCCATCGGGTTTAAATCTGAGGGGCGCGCTGGCAGCTACGACTTGGTCTCCCTTAAACACCATGACGGCATGTCCGTCTTTGAGGACTCGGTCTTTAAAGTAGTTCTCCCACGCTGCTCGGTTTGGGAAGGCATTGCGTGTGTTGGGATCAGACTGGCAGACTTCAATTAGTTGATTGATGTCTCTATTTGTGGCCACTCGACTACGAAAGGAACGAATATCTTTGGTTAGTTTCCATTCACTAATCTCCTTCACATCATAGTCTAGGGCATAGAGGAACACCCGTTCTTTCTCGGTGAAGCCTTTCTCTGTGAAAAACCGGATTTGTTCATCAGCTATCTTTGAAGTCAACGTCACTCCGGTAACGATTTCTTGAATTTTCTTGTTCTCTTTGATGTAGCTAACGAGGTCCTGGAAGATTTTTTCTTGGACATTGGGGGGACATGCGGGTAAGGCCCACGGATAACCCATGCCAATCGTCCAGGGTTGAGATTCAGAGCTACTTGCGGAGATGTAGGCGAGTGGCTCGTCTTTTTCCGTAAACGCAAACCGCATCAGTTTTGGATCACTATTCAGGGCTTGCAATCTGATTAGGTCGGCGGTAGCGGGAAGGCCGGAAGCCGTGGTGTAAATCTTTGCCCTAATTTCTTCTAGGTTCTGCTCGGGTTCATAATGGCGATAAATGACTTTCATTTTCTATCAACCTCCTTAAGAGTCGTCTTTACTATATTCATTCTTAAGTCATGGACATTATGTATCACGAATAGCTAAAATAATCTCAGCTATTGAGAAAATTAATTCTTAGGTTATAAAAATGTGATGAAACCGGATGCATATTATTATTCGAAAAACTGTGAACTCGACTAATGTTTTCAGAGGCTCAGAAAAATCCAAGTTATTCTTTTTTCAGCCATTCTCGTAGGAAAACAAGCGTCCGCTTGTAAGCTAATGAAGCCGCATCTGCATTATAAGCGTCTTTAACATTTTCTTCGAAGAACCAATGGAAAGTCTGGGGATATTCATGAAAATCGATTACCCCGTTTCCAGCAACTAACCGGGTTCTGAGTTTCTGAACAGCCTTAGGTCCTGCACCCCAAGTATCCTTCTCAGCAAAATGCCCCTGAACAGGAATCGTAAATTCGCGGAATATTCCTCCCGCAACACCATAGAACAAAACAATCGCCCCGACATTTTTTGTTTTCGCGCGTGCAAGATTCATTGCAAAGCGTACACCCAACGAAAAGCCGATAATACCTATTTTTTCACTGCTTACTGCTGGATTGGATTTCAGGAACTCTGCAGCCATTTTGACATTTTTCTCTGTCCTTTTTCGATCCAGTTTGCCACTGAGCGCTTTCGCTGTTTCTATATTAGTGGCAATCTGCCCATTATAGTAATCTGGCGCAAACGTGACAAATCCCTCTCCTGCCAACCGCTTGACAAGGGCTTTAAAGAATTCATTAAGCCCCCACCATGCCGGTAACAGCAATAGACCAGGTCCTGATCGATTCTTTGGTAACGCTAGAACACCGGCGACTGGGTCTTTAAGAAACTGGAAAATTACAGAAGTCATAATATTGTTCCCTCAATTCAACCGGTATCGTTTATGGAACTATGAATGTAGTGGACATTGCTGCATTTTATATCATAAGTACGCCATCTCTCATGCCATTATTTGCCATTCAATTGGGTTTGGAAGACGTAAGTGGAACTCTGACACAAGACATGAAATGTGAGTCGTGCTTAACCAACCTTTTCGCCTATAAGTGGCATGATCGTATATTTCACCTGGTGGAGACCTCGCATGGCGCGGATTCGGCTAATGAACTCAGTGACGTTTTTAGCTTCCCCCTCGGCAATGAATACTTCCAGGCAATAGGCTTCCCCGAGGTGCAAGTGCATGTTCCCCGACACAATATGGCTGTGAGCATGGCGAAGCCGGGTTAACCGTTCATCCACACCGGGCTGTTCGCGGGCGGAGATGGCGGTGATGGTAGCCGTCACTCGCCCTCCTTCAAATTGCTGGAGTTCAAATTCTGAAAGCGCGGTACGAACCGCATCCCTAATCGCCTCGGACCGACTGGAATACCCCCGTTGCTGTATGAAGTGATCCAATTGTTTTAGGAGTTGGGTGGTTAGTGATATGCTAATAATAGGCATACAATCACGTTATTAATCCAAGGACTCCCTTTTAATAAATATTATTAAAAAATATGCCTTAAATTAGCACTACCTTAATAGACACTCCGACTATCAAGTGATATCAGACAAGGCGAATTATGTTCTGGGGAAATCCCAAGTGCAAGACCAACATACAACCAATGGGAATAGTTGCACCGTGTGCGAAGCAGGCTTTGAACCGGCCATTCACCGACCTGCTTTCTGGCGGGATTACCGGGTTCTCATTATTCTTGTTTCGACAGCCTTGTTTGTCATGGGGCTCACCTTTGATTTCTT
>JBHLPI010000121.1:0-5487 GCA_048939595.1 Promethearchaeota archaeon
ACTACTTCTGTTTTTCACCATAACCCTGCCAAAATTAGTGATCATTTAAAGTCCAAAACCCAGGCATCCCGAATTATCAGGTTAAGGTGGTTAACCTTTTGCATCGATAGGCCAAAGCATTTGCATTCCAAGTCTACTATCGTAAGCCTCACGGGTTCATCCTTTAACCATATCTACACTCAGTCCAACCAAGAACCTAGTGAGCTGAAAAGCAGTTGCATTAACAATCGCTAGTTATTTTTCCACGACCTTTTGCGCAAATTCTCGGGCTCGTTTGAGTGCATCGGCATCTGGAAATCCTCTTGGAGCCTCTTTAGCGCGCTTTCCCCATTCGGCAAATTGTGGGTTATCTGATTTGATCATTCCTTCAATCAGGGCTTCACTCATGTCACCTCGACAGTGAAAGAGTTCTACAATTTCTGCCCCCTTAGCGGCATCACGGCATTTTTGGAGCCATCCTTGAAGAGGTGGTGCATCATCTGGGGAACCATGAGTAATAACTAGTACAATCTGTTTTCCCTCAACATTCGTCTCAAGCCATTTCTGCGTTTCTGGACCCGGGCCCAACATCTCTATCGGAAATCCAATAAAGGTCAAATCATACTCCTCTAGCGAGTCGGTTTTAGACCAAGGTTTCAATTCTTTGTCGACTTGAACTTCATCATACATAGCGTTGATTACTTTCTCAGTGTTTCCTGTTAACGTTCGATAGGTAAATAATACTTTCAAATTCGAACCTCCAACACGATAATGAATTTTGATTGAGTATTTATTTCTTCATCTTAGTAAGAACTCTGAGGATTCGGTGAGGGATTGAGCTACAGGGGGTGAGAGTGCACTCAGTCTTCCCTTAAGTCTGGTACGGTTGAAATAAAAAACTTTAAATACTTCTGGGTATACTCATACTACTGATTATAATCAGTATAAATGTTATAAGAGGTGAAATACGAATGTTTGATAAAGAACTACCACAACCGCCAGAACCTCCCTTACCGCATGGTCGTCATAAATTAAAGCATAAACGCATGCGTGTCATTGTAAAGGGGTATATGCGCCCAGATGGCTCATCCTATCACGTCGTGATCCCGAAGAAGATTCGTGAAATGATGGAATTGGAAGGAGGAGAGTATTTTTTGATGGCTGCAAGTCCAAGGCGGGATGAAATTCGTCTACGACGAGTAGATTTCTTCGATGATGAAGAGACCGGGCTACCAGCTAAGAACAAATAATACGGGCTGGTTGCCCTTTCCTTTATTATCTTTCAAGATTTAGCGCAAGTTCCGACAACCCTATATTGCTATTGATGGCAAGGAAGATGACGGATTTTTGCTGCTGGTGGCGATGTGATTCAGCTAATTGGCGTGCTAGCCGAAGAAGGTGTACCTGTTCGTATTCGGACATTTTCGGATATTGAATCTGCTTCAGTTCTTGGAGAGATCATCGAGGCACTCAAGGGATTATCTTCGGCACTAAATCTAGGACAGGTTCAGCGCCTGCAATTTCAAGAGAGGACCTTGTTGGTTACTGAATGTGAAAAAGGGTATTCCATTGTTGCTTTAGCTGAGAAAGCAGAGGAGTATGTTGAAGGGCTTCTTCGGGTTATCCGAATTGCCATTGATGAGTCGAACCTTGCTACAGCAAAGGAGCCGGTAACTGAATTAATGCGATCCCAGATAGATGAAATCCTTGAGTTCCATTTGCAAGAGAAACTGGAGGTTGTGATTGAAGAAGCGATTGATCCTATTTGGCTAGCCCTCCTAGAGCAGTTTCAAAAGGTTCCAGAAAATGTTCAAGCGTTTGAAGAAATCGATAACATGATCCACACATCTAAAGATCTAGATGACAATTGGGAGAAACTGGCTGCCAAAGCAAAAGGTTCATTATCAGATGCAGTGAATCTTGCCTTTGCTGGCCAATTTGATCAGGCTTGTGCTATCGCGCTTAAGCTTGAGGATCCACTTGCTCAACTCTTTGCCGTCAAAACTGGGCTGCTTGCACTTTCAATGACTCGAATCGCAGCCCCTCCACGATATGAATTGCGACGCGTCGCTGAAACACTACCCCTGAAATATCAACCCTATGCGGAACTAGCCTATGCTGCCGCCTTATTTTATGACCGCTTGATGTCCTATGAGGATTATTTGAAAATCTATCAAAATACTGCAGCGCGATTCAAATTCCGAGAGCACCGAGAGGACCTAATCTTTGGGTTTCTTTTCGTTGATACTCGTGTAGTTACTCTTCCTGATTTCGCTATGAAGCTTGCTGCTTTCTTCAAAGAAAAGTCACCGATTCTTCACAATTATATCTTAGCCATGTTGGACCGAAGTCAATTGTTTACAAAATTATATTCTGTTACTTCGTATGATGAATTCAAAGATCAGGTTAGTAGCTGGAAAACAAAGATTTCTTCGATTTTGGACGATGTGCAACAATTCTTGCAACCTGGATTTTTAGGAAAATTACTACGCACACGTCCCGAGGCTGGAGTCACGGGGTCTCTTAACTTGGGCACCTATATCGCCTTGTATACGGCCCTAGCGGAGTCACCAGTATTAAATCTTCGAGAACGGAAAGAGGTGCTTGAAGAGATTCTGTGGGTGTACACTCAGTATTTCCGGAAGTTACTGCAAAGTAAGCTTCCTCTCTTCACTTATACGATCGATAGTGTCTTTCAGAGTCTCAGTGTTGTCTTAGGTGAAATGTATTATTTGCTCTCAGAAGACGCTCAGCAGCACCATGTAAAAGTCATCAAAAGTTATTTGCAGGATGTTCTTGATGCATTAACTGAGGATTGGTTGCGGAAGAGTCCAAATACCTCAACGCTCTTTGTAATGTCGAATGCTACATTTCCTGTGCTCATGAGATCGGAGGCTTTTGATGTGAGGGAAGTTCGGTTCATCTATCTAGCTATTCGCTGCTTGAATACAATGACGTTGATGAAATCTCAGGAACTTGATCCTCAGGATTTTGTCACAGATCTCCTAAATATTAAAACTTCACTAGCGTCTCTTGCAGCCAGATATATCCCATCGAAGAAAATCAACCATTTCCTAGAAAACTGTGTTAATGTGTTGTTGCAGGGTCACAGGTTCTTCATTACTCATGGACTCTTATGTCGGGATGATATCGCTTCCGCGACGCTCATAACAGGACAATTAACCCCCAATACACTTACAACTAGTTTCTCAATATATGTGGATTTAGCTGTCGCGTTGAATCGAATTGCAGTTCCTGATATTGACCGTCATGAATCAGATATTGCAGTCTTGGCCATTCCTTATCTAGGACTCCTCTTGACTGCCTACCAGCATCTTCATGATAAAAAGTATGTGAAACTCGCCAAGACTGCATATGAACAATCAATTGATGTGTGGAAGAGATATGGGTTTGACATAAAGGCGCAGGAATTTGAAGCCAAATATGGGTCTTTGTTCTAGGAGGAGCCAAACTCTTTCTGGTATTTCTTGAGGAGAGCGTAATCCACTTCTAGAGAATGGAAAATTATGGGAGCTTTCTCTTTAACAAGTCGGAGCATCTCATTAGCGACTGCTCGGATCTCAAATTGAGCTGTTCGATGCAATCGTAGCGGGAAGAAGGATTCAAGTAAGGTTCGAGCGTTAAAGGTCGCAATAATCGCGGTTTCAGAACCCATAGGTGCTAGGTACCGAGCGTCTTCCATAGGAACCCCCTGTCGATAGTATTCACGATAAAGTGTTTCAGCAGCCTTTTGTAGTTGTTGGGGATCCTCCGCAGCTTCAATGATTGAAGGAGGTAGGATGAGTTGCTTGATTTTGGTTCGGCGGAAGGATTTCTGTAAATAGCTTGCAATTCGATGGCGGACGAATTGATGAGTAAATACACGGGAAACACCTGTGATTTCAAATGTGAACACGGCATGTTCAATAACTGAGGTGTGCCCCATTTTGATTACTTTCCTTAGAAAAGTCTCCCAGCCACCACTGGGTGTCTTTCGGTCGATTTCGTCCCAGGTTTCAGAAACATTGGAGTATCGACCGATTTTTGCGCATAGCATGTCGGGATTTTCGGTGTGCGCCAGCAGTTGGACTTTCATAGGACAGATCTCCTTCTACTATGAATGTACTTTCAGAGTGAATTTGAGTTCTGTTGGTTCATTGTGTATAAGAATGATTAGTTCTATTTCAAATATCAAGTGAAGTCCTTATATTCCTATTATTCTGTAGTGTACTTGGAGATCCGGAGGACTTTGCAAAGTGACGATTTTGAACTTTTTTTCTTTGGGGTTATCATATTTGGGTTCTTGGTCTATGGTCTCTACAAGCTGATTAGCAACAAATACCACTTCAATCAAGATGGAAGACAGGCTAGGCGACGAACGGCTTCAAGTCCTACAAGACGAGTGACTCCCTCTGAATCACAAGCTAGACCAATCGAATTAGATACTGCTTCAAGTCCGATTGGTGATGTGTGTATGAATTGCGGTGCAGTATTTGAAGAAGAAATCGAACCTAATTGTCCAACCTGTGGTATTCACCGTGAACGCTGTCCCATCTGCCAGCGTTTCATCGCTGGTGGGCAAGATTTGTTAGCTTGTCCTTTTTGTAAAACGCTTGGTCATGCCAATGAAATGGAGACCTGGGTTCGAAAAAAAGTCAAATGTCCTCACTGTGGGCACCGTCTTGGACCAACTCTACTGATGAAACCCACTCGTGAGCCGCAACTGTGAAAGAATAAGAAGTGCTATGGAAGTCCTGGGATTTTTGGAAATGGTGAGCATTCCCATATATGAGGTATCCCACACACATAGCGCGTAAGGCGTTCCATACCAATACCAAAACCGGCAGAGGGCGGAATACCCTCGGCAAGCATATCAAGATACCAGCGATACTTAACGGGGTCTTCACCGGTTTCTCGCATTCTTGCAGTTACACCTTCGATTGTATATTCCCGTTCTCCTCCGCTTGACAGTTCACCATACCCATCTGGCAGGAGCAGATCCATAGACCGGACAATTTTTGGGTGGTCGACATCCCGTAGGTAATAAAACCCACGGGATGTGGCGGGATATTCTGTGACCCAGAAAGGTGTGTCAAAGAGTGTAGAAAGGTGGTGTTCTGCTTCCCACGGTAATTCTTTGGTGGCATCTAAGTGAAACTCTTCGGATTTGAGAAGTTCAAGAGCCTCAGCAAAGGTAATTCGTGGAAGGGGTTTGGTGGGTAATTGAAGGGTGCGTCTGAGTGTCGTTAATTGCTCTTTACACTCGTGGCGGACAGATTGGATGACCTCGAACATCAACGTGTCTCCAAGCGTCATTAATTCATCGCAGGTTCCATGAGCTACTTCTAAGTCGAGTTGATAGAACTCGGCAAGGTGTCGACCAGTTTTGCGGCTTGCTGATGGTTCCAACCGAACGTTGGGAGAAAAAGCATACATGCGGGGGAAACTCGCCATTGTCATCTGCTTATACAAGATCATACTTGTCATCAGCACATAGGTCTCACCATA
>JBHLPI010000037.1:0-17469 GCA_048939595.1 Promethearchaeota archaeon
GGACCCTGGAGTAACGTCGTCAGCACATACATCGAATTACCTCCCATTACCCTACCACCTGGTATTCCCGGATTTCCTATCGAAGCAATCGTTTTGGGATTACTCCTTTCGCTAGGAGCAATCTTCGTGTTACGCCGACGGAAACAAGAACAGGTATCCTCCTAAGAGAATACCTTCCCTCCCCTTTTTTCAAGCTCTTGCCCAATCTCAGGTTAAATCACTATTAGTGAGACGACTCACGAGGGCTTTGAAATCCCCTGCGAATTAAATCTTCGCCACACAGGCATTACTCAACCGATTACATTTCGAATCCTGTTTTTCCTGTTCCCCATTTATCAAGAGCAACTTTTAGCTCAGGATGGCCTTCTGCATACTCTTTCAAAGAGATGCCTTGGACCGTGGCATCGATGGCTTGCCGAAATGCCCTGGCACCCGCTGAGGGCCCACCATGTTCAGCTGGATATGCATGGATACCTCCACCAGTTCCAATCATAATTTCTAACCCAAGGTCTTCCACCACCATAGGAACATGCCCTGGAGTGATACCGCCACTTGGCATTGGCATTGTTGGTTTAATGTGGTGAAGTGGATAATTCATAGCGCGGGACATCTCTAAATATCGTTGTTTTAGTAAGGGTGCTTTCCCATAAGGCGCAGGAAAGACTTCGATATCGATACCGGCCAGTCGGGGTAATTTTCCGATAACAAGCTGTGTAGACAACCCACTTATGGGGGAGTAGCTCATTGCCCCAGCAATATCCATATGCCCTAATACTGGAACGTTGATGCTGGGGTCATCAGTGACTTGGCGCACGGCACTATAACCCACAGCCAGATAATTTATCATAAGAGCATTAGCTCCATGTTCTAGAGCGGCCTCAGCATTTTCCATTAACTTGGGAATTCGGTCTGTGATATTGATGGTATAGAGAGTCTTTTCGCCTTTCTCTGAATTCGCTTTGTCAATGGCATCCATATACAGTGGAAGTCGTTCGGTGATACGGTTGAAGACAGGATCGGCGATTAGTTCATCATCCTTAATTATGTCTGCACCACCCCGTGCGGCTTCATACAGCAGTTTTGCTCCCACCTTTGGAGGATATCCGGTACAGGGTTTAATCATGTTATTGAGTAAGGGGCGACCTTTCACACCCAGTATCTTGAACACGCCTTTTGTCCCATACTTAGGTCCCTGAAAGCCCTTCAACCAGCTTTTAGGAAAGCGGAGATCTAAGACCTTGACGCGTCCACCCATGCTAATATTTCCCACTACGGTGGAAAGAAGCATTGGGATTTGCTGTCCGAAATTGATCCATGGAAATGCGACCTGGACCACATAATGTCGGTGCGTAACATCTTTTGGCTGACTGTATTCAGGATAAGGGCCCTCGTAAATTCCGATGACCTTTGCCACGTGTTTTTTTCGCATCTGAGGAGTTTCACCAGGCACAAGCACCCAGGTACCCGTACTCTGTTCTACAGCAGCCATTTCACAGATATCCTTAATTGGCAATCCTATAGGAGCACCAAAATAGTAGGTGCCAATGACATATTTCTCGGGATCGATTTCATCAGGTAAGGCGTTTGGTTGACTTTCTATCGGGAGTTCCTGTGGTGACATATGCATCTTACACCTCAAACACTATGTCAGTTCAAGAAGGCACATAGGGACTATTTAGTCTTATTCATCAGATAGTTTATTCTGAACCAATGAAGAAAAAACAATGATTAAAATAATTAGTAATATGATTAAACAAATAATAACCTACTTGTAATTTTTCAGTGCCTACACCACTCTTTTTATGCTAGTTGTGCCTTCTAATGCCAGAGAAAGGTTTCACAGACTAGCACCAGTGGGACAATTGCACCATAAGAACCTAAGTTCGACTGTTGCCAGTTTGTTGAAACTTAAGGAGAAAAGAATATGAATAGAACTAAGAATATCGCGCTTGCGATTTTGTTAACATTCATCATCTCTTCATCATTTTCACTCACGCTGTTCACGGCACCAAGGAGTTCAGCAACAGATTCGTATTACGACTTTTCAGAAGCTCCAGAAATTCCATTACCCTCACCGGAACCTGCACATCGCATTCTACCACTATCTATTCTTGTATATACAGAGTATGTTGATGATGCCCCAGGTGGCGAATACGAACACACTATGACTGCAATTGATAACTACTATGGTACTGATTACTACGCAACAAACCTAACAGATTATACGAACCTTGATTCGCATTTACCTGGACAAGATGTTTTTTTGATTCCAGAACAAGAGCTAGTGAACGATCAGCCAACGATGAAAGCAGTCGGACAAGCGTGGGCTAGCATTCTTCCTGGGTTCATCGACAATGGCGGGGTAATAATTCTCATGTCATATGGATCGTATGGAGGAACAGGCACTACTAGCTATATCTATAACGAAACTGGGCTGATGGAGATCTATGGATTTACTCCTGTCGCCTTCACAACAATTAATCTTGTAAATGCCAGTGATGCATTAGCACGTGATGTATCATCTTCTTGGACTGCGCCAAATGGTGCGATTAGCTTTGACTCTCCAGAACTGACTTCTGTGGTGGAAGATGGATCAGAACCGGTTGTAATTCACAAAATTATGGGCCAAGGTCACATAGTTCTACTAGGCTTTGATCTCTTTGTAAATGAACCAAATTGTGATACAATCCTTGCCAATGCAATTCGATTGCATCGCCATGTTATCTTCGACAATTCACATGGACAATATGAAGACATTTTCGGCGCTTATAGCACATTTGTTTCCGACCTAACTAGTGACAATTTCGCTGTCTCAACGATCAATTACTTTGACACAAATGCTATTATGGCGGCAGAAGTATTCGTTGTACCCTATTGCACTACCTACTTCACTGGTCCCGAAAAAGCCTTCCTTGAAAACTACGTGCTACAGGGTGGCGGATTGTTCCTCCTTGCAGATTGGGGACCTTATGGTGAAGCTGTTGGCGATTTAGCTCAACTCTTTGGCTATAGTTTTGATAACAGTTATACTATCATTAGTGATACCGATGACAACGAGGCCCCCGCCAATGATCCTAATCAGCCATACTATAGCAGCACGAACATTCGTAACCATTCCTTGACCATTGATGTCACTACAATTCAGATGTTTTATGGCACAGCCATTCTTACTCTCCCAGCAAATGCATATAGTGTCATAAACACCGATACAGACGGCACAGCGCAGTGGGTCAATGGAACAGCTGCTGGTGGCTTATCCGTGTATGCTGCATCAACATTTGGAATGGGACGCGTTGTGGTTTCAGGGGATTGTAATTTCCTAGAAGATGACGCCGACTACGACGCCGATGGTACAATGGACTACAATGAACATTCACATGAAGACTTGCTGCCTAATACGGTTCGCTGGCTTTCTGCAGCTGGCCTTGTAGAACGTAAGGTACTCTTTGATTCCTCTCACAATCCATACCTCTCATTTAGTAGCTACACACTCTTTGCGAAGTATCTGACTTCAAATGGATATACTGTACAGTGGATGACAACCTTTTATCCCGACTTAATGAGATATGCCCATGTTCTTGTCGTTCCAGCAGGAAGCACAGCGTATTCACCAGCTGAAAACGTGACTATCCGAGATTTTGTGGATAACGGTGGAGGTATTATGCTTGTTGCCGACTGGACCTATTTCGGTGATAGTATCCTGCCGATCGCACAATGGTTTGGGATGAGTCACAATTCAACGCACGCTTATCTTTCAGATTCCGATGACGGAATTGGCATTGGTTTCTCCGGTATCACCTATGAAGGAGCCAACATTCTTCCACACCCGATCACCAATGGTGTTAATCGAATCTACGTCGATCGAGGAACTGGATTAATCAACCTCGGGGGTGGTACCACACTTGTACGAACGGACAATGATGGCACCTCTGAATGGTTCAATGGCACAGACTATGTTGGACCAGCTGGTAACGTTCCCGTGTTTGCTGCTAATACCTTCGGGCTTGGACATATTGTGTATCTTACTGATCTCAACTTTCTCGACACATTCACCTACATTGCTGATGATAATAATCTCTTCTTAGTAAACGCCTTTGAATGGCTCTCCCAGAACCAGGCACCCATCGTTTCCTTGACCTATCCTAACGGCGGCGAAGTCGTCAATAATACCATTACTATTTCGTGGACTGCCTTCGATCCAAACCATGATCCTATTGTCGGCTACGATTTGCTTTATAGCAACGATAGTGGGAGCTCTTGGTATCCAATAGTCACAGGTATTATGGGTACTAGCTTCGTTTGGAATACCACCGTCGTTCCTAATGGTGACAACTATCTCATTCGGATCGCAGCTTTCGACTATGAACTCGTCGGCATCGATGACTCCGATGCGGTGTTTTCCATCGACAACCCCTTACCTCCACCCCCATTACCTCCTCTACCCTGGTGGTGGTGGATCGTTGTCCTGATTGTCGCCATCATCATCGTAATTGTGATTCTCGTCTATCTATTCATACGACGTCGTGGTGCAAAAGCAGATTAACTAATGTGGAGGCATAGCCTCCACCCCTCTCCTTTATTTTTGTAAGATTCGTTGCATTCGGAAGAGTCTATGGTGAAGCTTGTAATGCCGGGTTTCACAAAGCTGTGCCAATTGCTCATTTTCATGATAGGTTATTCGGAGGAATTCTGAGGGGGGAACACAAAGTGGTTGAAAGCCGAAAACAAAGTCGTCAAATCCTAGAATCGTGTTTAATTCAAAAGGAAAACAGCCTGGAAAGCTGGGTGTAAATCGAGCAGCACCAACGATATTATCTGATACATCTCTGAGAATATAGATGGGCTGTTCTTTTTTATGATACCGACGAATTGCCCCAATTGGTAGGGCTTTTGGGAAGAGGTCAGCAATTCGGGAAAATTCTTCGGGTTGAGCTAACTGTAACGAAAAGGAACCTTTAGCAGTAAGGGAATCAAAAGGTACAAAATAATGCAAGGTTTGACCGATTACTTGGAACCCAAATTTCTTGTAGAGCCCTTGGGCGTGTAGGTTATCGACTTGAGTATAAAGTTGAACCTCTTGGATTTTTTCCTGTTGTAGAAACCAGTTTAGGGCAAACTCCATGAGATAAGAGCCTATACCTTGACTCTGCATGGATTTTTTTACCCCAATTCGTCCAAGATGACCAATCTCATCGGAAAATTGACCTAATATTAGATATCCGATTTGACCCCCCGTTTTTGTTTCTAGCGCGAAGAAGCCAGGCATCTGCACTCGTTGTAAGAAAAACTCCTCACTGAGCTGGTCATTGACATCAAAGATTTTGGCATCAATTTGCTGAAAAGTGGTCAGGTCATCATTTCGCATTGGTCGAATCGTTAGTTCTGGTGACAATTTAAACCCGCAGATGGATAGGTTATTTTCTGCCATATTTGTGTCGGATTGCTGCTTGCGCAGCTGCTAATCGGGCGATTGGCACCCGGAAGGGCGATGCACTCACATAATTAAGACCGACAATATGAGAGAATTCGATTGAGTTAGGTTCACCAAAGTGTTCGCCACACCCGCCAATTTCAAGGTTTGGATTCGCAGCACGTCCCTTTTCGATAGCGATTTTCATAAGCGCACCGACACCGTCACGGTCAAGAACCTCAAAGGGATTGCGTGGTAGGATTCCCTTGGCCACATAGTGTCGAAGGAATTTCCCTTCTGCATCATCTCGTGAAACACCGTATGTCATTTGGGTTAGGTCATTGGTGCCAAAGGAGAAGAAATCAGCATATTTGGCAACAACGTCGGCAGTGAGGGCTGCACGAGGTGTTTCGATCATAAGTCCGAATTTATATTTTAGTGGACAGTTCTTTTCCTTCATCACGTCTTTCGCGACTTTCTCCAGTTTTTCGCGTTCAAATATCAGTTCGTTAACATGACTGACGAGTGGAATCATTACTTCAGGAAATACTTTGATGCCTGCTTTGCTGACATTACAAGCTGCTTCGAAGATGGCTCTTACCTGCATTTCTGTGAGCCCGGGGTAGGAGAGTCCTGCTCGACAACCACGTAACCCCATCATGGGATTGACTTCCCACATGCTTTCAACGACGTCTCTTAGTTTTTCGGTTTCTTTGAGTTTCTTCTTCAAGCGTTTTTCTTTCGTTGCGGTTTGGGTTTTTTGCAGTTCAAGTTTGAGCTGACAAATCTCTTCAAAGAGTTCGTCTTTGGTGGGAAGGAACTCATGCATGGGTGGATCGATAAGGCGAACAATAACTGGGACATCAGCCATTGCGCGGAAAATCCCTTCGAAATCTTCACGTTGGAATGGTAAAAGTTGGTCCAAGAGTTTCTGTCGTTCTGTTTCGTCTTCGGACATAATCATCTTGACAACAATGGGACGTCTTTCTTCTTCGAAGAACATGTGTTCGGTCCGACAGAGTCCAATGCCTTCAGCTCCGAATCTACGGGCACGGGCGGCGTCTTTTGGATTATCGGCATTGGTCCACACTCCAAGTTTTCGTATCTCATCAGCCCAGGAGAGCAGCGTTACTAGTTCACTTTCTTCATCGAAACTAACTTCGATGGTGGGTATTTCACCCTTAAAGACCGCACCAGTCGTGCCATCAATTGAAATGCTATCACCTTCACGGATAACTTGATCACCGACACGGAAGCTCCGGGCATCCATATCAATGATAATGGTTTCACATCCTGCAACGCATGCCTTCCCCCAGCCCCGTGCAACTACTGCCGCATGAGAGTTACTTACAAGTATCGGAGTATATTGACTCGTAAATACGACGAAGTTTTTATCCAATTCATTTTTTGCATCAACCTCAAAATTATATACTTCAGTCTTTTCGGACCCAGCTACTTTTTTAATTCGATAATTTCGAAGAGGGGATTCAAGGATTGATTGAATTTCCTTTTGAATTTTGGGTCTGCAAAGTGTGATAAGGTCCCGTTTTATTTTATCGGTCCCAAACATCAGATTTCGTTTAACTGCCTCCTTAACCGGTCCTTTGTAATTGCATTCTTCTGATATGTCGGCAAAAAGTGAACGTATCGAAAAAAGTCGATTTGAATAGAAACGTTTCTTTTCAGTTCCTAATACTCGATATGTGTGATTGAGGATTTCAGAAAAACCAGAGGAGAGTTGGATATTGAAGATATTTCGATTAGTTGTTACCTGAGGGACAATTCCTAAACGTAGGCAAGCAATTATTACTCCTTGTAGAAGCGTCTCCTTAGCAATGTAGATATTGATACGATTCTGTTTTTCATTAAAAGAGCCATCGCCATCAATTATTCCTGCTAGAAATGAATGAAGTGATTTTTCATCTAAGGAGAGGACCCAAGGTACAAGATTGTTCCAAATATGTGACAAGGTTTGTGCTGGTTCTTGATGGAAGCATATTAGGTCTTGTACTTCTCCTTCGATTATTCTTCCATCAAGAATTCCCACGCTTTGGCGGGTTTGAGTATGTGTGAAAGGATATCCAAATGTTTCACCAAATTTGGCTTGGACAGCCGTAATAAATGGTTCTTTTTTAGGAATTTTCTTCTGAGTGAAGGTAACATTGCTCTTTGTAGATTTTAGATTGACATAACCATCAGTAAATATTGCACCGGTTGAATAAGCAAGATCAGATTCGTCTGTCAGAGATTTGGCTGTTGCGGGGACTTCTTCTACTACACATAAGAAATCATCATCTTCAAGGCACGCTTCTAGCTTTTTCTTAGAGAGATGACGATTCTGAATAGTGAGCATTTTATGATCAGGAGTTAATCTAAGGATATTCTTTTTTGCACGGCCTGTTTGGGAGACAGAGATGGAACAAACATCAGAAATTCGTTGACTAGCTGCGGTGATATTTCTCCAAACTGCACGATTAGATTGATTATCGAATGCAAGAATCTGAAGACGATTATCTGACTCCAACCAATGAAATGCTTCCTCAGCGGTCATAAAACCTTGATCGGTTAAAATTTTACTTTCACCAGCAACACAGGTCATTCCTCCTCGTTGGGTGACAATTCCTTGGGCTTCGATCATACCGTGAACGTCATCAGGATTAGTCTCGGGGCGAACGAGAATAACCTTTTCGCCTGTCTGTCCCCGTTCAGCGGCGGTATCCGCATCAAAAATTGCTATACCCGTAGCAGCCCCAGGAGAGGCGTTCAATCCCCATGCAAGAAGATCGCCTTTGTTCTTCGCTTTTTCTACGGCTTCGGGATCGAATCGGGGATGGAGAAACTGATCTATCTGAGATGGATTGACTCGGAGAATTGCATCCTTTTTCGTGATTAGTTCTTCATTGACCATATCGACAGCGATTTTTACGGCCGCAAACGCGGTTCGTTTTCCAGTACGTGTCTGAAGCATCCAAAGTTTTTCTCGTTCGATAGTGAATTCCATATCCTGCATATCATGATAATGGCGTTCTAAGCGATCTGAGATTTTAACAAATTCTTTCCAAATTTTTGGCATTTCTTCTTCGAGTTCACCAATGGGTTGTGGGGTCCGGATTCCAGCTACGACATCTTCCCCTTGTGCGTTCAGTAAGTATTCGCCCCAGACCTTTTTTTCGCCTGTTGCAGGATTTCGAGTAAATGCTACACCAGTACCGCTGCGTTCACCCATGTTGCCAAAGACCATGGTTTGAATATTCACTGCTGTGCCCCAATCGTGAGGGATACCTTCAGCGTTACGATAAGAGGTTGCGGGTGGGCCGAACCAAGAATTAAAGACGGCGCCGATGGCTTCACGTATTTGTTCTAAAGGTTCGTCAGGGAATTTCTTGCCTAACTCTGAACGGTATAAGGCTTTGAAATCGTGGACTACAGCTTTGAGCATCGATACGGTAAGATCAGTATCTCGGCCCCCTTGGGTTTTCGCCTTGTATTCATTAAGGATGGCTTCGAATTTGTGGCGGTCTATTTCTTTAACGATATTGCCAAACATTTGGATTAGCCGGCGATAAGCGTCCCAAGCAACACGCTCATTCCCAGTAAGTTCAGCAAATCCTTTCAAGACTTTTGCATTTAATCCGATATTAAGGACTGTATCCATCATTCCAGGCATCGAAACTCGAGCTCCAGACCGAGCTGAGACGAGTAATGGATTCCTGGGATCTCCGA
The DNA here is from genome assembly GCA_048939595.1 of Promethearchaeota archaeon. GTDB lineage: Archaea > Asgardarchaeota > Hermodarchaeia > Hermodarchaeales > Hermodarchaeaceae > Hermodarchaeum. The sequence continues at coordinate 9,134 of JBHLPI010000037.1, forward strand.
GGCGTTTGCCTGTGTTTTCTTCCAAAGCTTTTATCGCTTCAAGGACTTGGTCCCACATGCCCTCCGGAAATTGCTTCTCATTAGCAAAATAAGCATTACAGGCTTCAGTGGTAATAATAAATCCAGGGGGGACAGGAAGTTTTGCATTGGTCATTTCTGCAAGATTAGCGCCTTTTCCGCCGAGAAGGTCACGCATATCCTTGTTACCTTCACTGAACAAATACACCCATTTTTTTGTCATTTTCGAATTCCTCAATTGCGAGTTTATAGTATATTGGAGCTTCAGCTCATCAACGCAAACTGCCACCACGACTTTGTAGGCAACTAATAAACATATTGATTTTTCTGGTGACTGACAATACCCAAGGATAATAGCTTATAGGGAAGATGAGGGGTAAAATGTGACGCAAGGCATCTTTAAAGGATGTGTGACTGGATGCTTTCTTATCCACGCCGAATCTCGTATGGAATCGGTCGAACTGGTTCCTCATTGCTATTGACCTTTGTTGATTTTGCGGGCTTGAATATCTATTATTCATTCTTCTTACTGAATCCACTTTATGCTGGACTTGCCAGTGCATTCGGGTTCATCGTTATTGGGCTTTCCCACTGGTATCTTGGATTTCGTAGTGACAAAACGGAAAGCCGATTCGGACGCCGTCGACCCTATATCATGATTGGGGCCCCTGCTTTAGCGATAACAGGTTTTCTGATATTTTTCCCACAGTGGATTATTCCTCCCTCCCCTGACCCGGTTAATGATCCCATCTGGCAGTTCATGACCTTTGGATACTACTTACTTACCCTGGCTTTATTCAAATTCTTTTACGCATTCCTTATCACAGCGTATCAAGCATGGTTACCGGAGATTGCCAACCCCGATGAGCGACCGAATGTTGGTGCAATTCAAAATACAGCGAACTGGGTTGGAACAGGTATCGGAATTGTCGTGGGATTTGTCTCAGGAATACTATTCATTCCCATTACTGGTATTCCAACCGAAATTGGGTTCATTGTACTTGTACTGATCTCTTTACTTTGTTTTCTATTGTATCTCCCTGCAATCTTTTTCGTTCGTTCTCGACCAGGCATTAAAGCTATTGACCGATCAATGGTCGAGGAGACGAAAACAGCGCTGAAAAACCGCAACTATGTGAAATGGATCCTCGTAGTTGGTTTCTGGTCTCTAACCCTTTCCACAATCACTTCGATTATTGTGCCGATGCTACAGAATGGGTTACTCCTTGATTTCACACAACTTATCATTGCTGCAGGTGTGTTTCTAATTGCGCTACTTATCGTGCCCTTTTTCTTAGCCATCCTGGTCAAGCGGTATGGTAAGAAACGGATTCTTATGATGGCACTCCTTCTCCTCGCGATAATCCTTCCTTTCACAATAATTCTGGGTCTTCCTATGTTTGGACCCGTGACCTTCCAAGTAATCGCTTGGGGTATTCCGTTAGGCAGTTGTATAGCAGCCCTGTATCTCATGCGCTACGTTGTGATTGCTGATATTGCTCACAAAGATGAGCTTGAGAGCGGTCAGGCTAGGGCTGGAATGTATGAGGGCTTCCAAGGGGTTCCACTGAATGTCTTTCAAGCGATTGGGTCTACCTTTCTGGGATGGTTCCTCTTAGTGCTACAGGTCAGTCCCGGACCGCCTCCGGTGAATTTTGGATTCTTCTGGTGGGGGCCTGTATTTGCGATCTTCTTAGTGATTTCAGCAATTATCCTCCACTACACAAATATCGATCCAGATTTCTCAGAGCTTAAATCCTTACCAAAATAGTGATAGACAAGAAGGTGGTGTGAAACCTATACCACCTTTCCACCTCTTTTTTCGTCCGCAAAAAGGAGCTGATAGGTTCGTACCTGTTGAATTTTTCTATCCTCTGTAGCTAAAATCTGCAATTGGCGTATTGCAGATGCATCATCGATATCTAATGCAGTTGCTATGGAATGATACACTATGGGATTAAACCCTTTATGCTGAAATTCCTCCATGTGACTTTGAAAGCTACCTTCGCCAAATTTGAAGTTAAACCTGGGTGGATAATGGAAGAATAAGACATTTGTCCCAAATCCCTTCCAATCTTTAGCAATGACTGGACGGTTGGATTGTATCCCTGACCAGATGAGGTCATCCAGTATAGTACCTGTAAGCAAGGGTAGATCGCCTAGAATGATTAAGGCATATCCACAGTTTAATTGGCTGAGTTGTGAAACATATTCTGTTAGTTCTTCATTCAGTCCTTGAACGACACTCTTATGAATTTCACATAGTGGATCGGGAAAAGAGGAAAGGAAATCTTTGTCATGGGTAACGATGACAAACCGCGTAATTAGCTTCGATTGCTTTATAGCGTTGATAACATCTGTGAGCATGGCTTGGACGAGTCTTTGTCGTTTTGGAATAGCTAGGCTTCGGTCAAGTCGATTTTTGGTCGAAGGAAGAAACCGGATAGGAACAATGGCAATGATTTCAGTCTCAGTCATGTACCACCCTCACTAACTTGGTTTTCACACATAGTATTCGTAGGGATCATATTCTGATCCAGGTTTTGCCCGGTTATGCCTAATACGGATTGTCCGATAGAGGTATGCGAAAAGGACCCCACCCAGAAAACCAAAAACATGTGCCCCATGGGCTATGCCTGTACCAAAGGCTAAGAACATCTGAATTAGCTCGAGGAAGAAGTAGATGACAATAATATTCCAGGCTGCGGTTGTCCGACCTGAATCACCGGAAATACCCACAGGGCGGCGGGGAAGCAGATACGCGTAGGCCGCCATGATCCCGAAGATTGCTCCGGATGCACCGATAGTGGGAATTAATGGTCCCAGTGGATCAACTACAGACCCGATTGTAAACACGATGAGTATATGGCCTAATCCACCGATAATGCCTGAAAAGATGTAGAGGGCGACGTAGATAAATGGGTGCATTTCCCGTTCAACGACACTTCCAAAAATATAGAGGAAATACATGTTAATTAATAAGTGAAAGAAATCAGCATGGAGAAACTGACTCGTAACAAGAGTCAAGAGAGCTTGTCCCGAAACGATTTGATAGGGAATGAGGGCGAAGGTATATGTGATAATTGGATACCCAATCTGGATTTCAATGACGAAGACGAGAATGAAAATAACCGTGTTCAGAAGGATAAGGGTATAGGTCATATAGGAGCTAATCGGACGGATATAATCTGAATAAGACACAATATGATATCTCCTCTTAGGCCAAATATAGAAATACTCGTATGTTCGCTGACGAGGAAAAGCCTATTATGCTTTATGATTCGATTAAGGACAGTTAGTATTCAACCAATTAGTCTAATATGAAGTACGTGAATACAAATGGCACTTCGAGATTTTCTATACCCTCAATTGGAAGTTCAACTTATTCTTGCTAGAGCCTTGGATGTTGATGAGGTGCAAGCCGGTCAAGGAAGTTTATCCAAAGAATATCAAAATGTAACTGCACGGGTTTCGATAGCTATTCGAGATGCCCAGCGATTAGGACTCGAAGATGGCAATCATGTTGAAGTGAGCTCTGAAATCAGCCAGGTAGTCGTTGCCGCCAAGGTGCAGGAAAATCAACCTGAGGGCCTTGTAATCATGCAACCAAGCCCCTGGGCTTTTGCCCTCATCAAGGAAATGGTGCCCAGTCAAGGAAGAAAAGTCATCATCAAGCCCAGTAAGGAAAAAATCACTTCAATCAAGTCGCTCCCTTAAACTCGTAATCAGAGCGAGACAGGATTCACCCTACTTTTTCTGAACCTTCTTTTCTGTTACAAGCGGACGGTTTGATTCAGAGAGCGGCTTCTTGGTCTTCAAAACCTCATTCTTAACGACCGTACATAATGGGTCGGTTCGCCCACGTTCAAAGAGTAATCGGAGCCGCCAATTCTTTCGAATTACGTCTTGGAGTTTCTGTATTCGTTCTTGGGCTTTCTGTCGACTAGCCGTATCCTCAGACCATTGTTCAGATTTTACTTGAACCGTCGATTCGTATTCGGTGGGAACCGCTTTAATAACTCGTTCGTAAATATGCTTTCGCGGTCCTTCTTGTCCAATGAGATGATCATAAAACTTTCTTGCCCGAGCCCTTTCCCAATCCCGGGCTTTTTCGATTTGAGATAGATGATAGCTATCCCGAGTTACTTTCAGAACCGATTCAGGACAAGCATTTTCACAGGCTCCACAAAAAACACAGATGTCTTTGTTAATGGCAATCTTATCCTTATCACCTGTCGGATAAATTGCCTTTGTGGGGCAAATATTAAAGCAGTTAACACATCCTGTGGGATCACATTTTTCGAGATTTTCGATTTTAATTTCGCCTGTTAACGGGAGAGAGACATCAAGGGCGTCATATGGACACTTCTCAGCACAGAGAGTACAATCAACACATAAACCATTATCTATAGTCATTGAGCCTTCGACGATTGGGTCTTTGATGGTTCGTTTAGGGGCTGATTCACTTGTGACCTTCACTGCATCGGATGGACAGATTTTCTCACAAAGCCCGCAATAATCACATTGGGTTGTATCGATTCTTATTCCCACTGCAGGTATGAAATCGGGAGGTTTGGGTTTTTCTTCCGACCAATAAATCCTTATGCATTCAGGGCAAAGCAATTCACAGAGTCCGCACCAAGTACATTTATTTTCGTCAATGTTAATGGTTCCTTTTGCATCCGGTTTTCCTTCAGCGACGCGTTTAGCAGCTTCTAGGTTTTTATATGTCACAAGTTGGAGTTTTGGCGTAACCTTAACATCCACAGTAATTGCATCACGAGGACAAATCTTGGCGCATAAGACGCAAGGAGCACATTTTTCGTCATCAAGTTCATGTTTGCCTTTTAATCGTGAGTATTGTTTGTCTGCTGGAATATCATCAAAACGAGCTTCGATTGCATTGAACAGACAGGCTGAATCACAAAGCCCGCAGAATGTGCATTTATCTTCATCGATAAGAATAAGCGGAGCCCCTTCGAGGCGTCCTGCTGCGATTTCTTGAACAGGTCCCAGCGCGATAGCATCCCAAGGACAAGGAAGACAGAGACTACAACCGACACAACGGGAGAGATCATATTTGAGGTTCTTATTGAGTAAGGAAGTTTTCCAGTTATACCGAATATTCGTGTCATCTAGAACTTCACTGGTTACTTTGGGGCGCTCACCGACGGTGATGCGATCACGTTGGGCTTTAGTCATAATAAAGTCCCTTTGTAGAAGTATTACCAAGCTAGCTTACCGAATCTTCGCCTATAACGCTTGTTGCCGTCCTAGTTACAATCTGTAATTCGTTCGCGATACTCCCGTCGACTACTTCCATAGATACTCATAACCACACTCAGAACTAGAACCGCCAACCCAAGACCTACAAGTGTCAGAGGCACATTGACTTGCCAAGAATCAATTGGAGGGGGTGGTGCATCCGGAACACGTAGTAACCATGCGGTTCCACTTAAGGATCAGTAACTCGAAGTGGATCCAGCGAGGACAAAATCACCTTCCATGCGTTCGACTAAGGAAATTCCAATGTCATTACCCTCGCTACCATAATGTTTTTCCCAAAGAATCTGTCCGCTCTCACTTAACCGGATAACGAGCAGATCATGCCAGGGGCTATCTTCAGACTGAGAGACCTCTCCTGCAACCGCATAACCTCCATTGGAACCGGTAATGATGGCATGCGCGGCTTCATCCAAATCTAATCCCAGGGTCTGATTCCAAAGTTGTGTGCTAGTGGAAGTAATGTGAACCACAACTGCATCCAAGCGTTATATTTCTTCATCCTGTGTTACTCCTGCAACTGTAAGTTCGCCAAATTGATTACTGATGATACTATTAGCGCGATCGTATGATGACCCTACAAAACTACCGTTGTTGAATTGAGAATGAGGCCAGTAACTGCAAATCCACCAAACCGACTTTCAATGACCGAGAAGGCTTGCCGAGATTGATTAGCATCAAAGAGCTGACTCCATTGTTGATCCTGATCTCGCTCATTATAATGACCAGGAATTCCTTGGACCTTAATTAATTGATGCTCCATACCACCGTTACCTGGTTGACAAATATGGCAAAATGAGGACTGATAAAATAAGAATCATCACTATATTCTTGAGCGAGCCAACCGACACGAGCGTCTTAGTTGATTCTAGCTAGCATTCAACCCTACCTTGATAAAAATCGTTACCTTTCTGAAATCCTATCCTTGGGGTAAGATGGTCTGGGATTTGAGGAGTTAGGAAAATGTAGCCCACATCGTGGGCAAAATTGCCGCTTTGTTAACCAGTCTATCATATGGCTATAATGAGCTAAAGCCGCACAACTGGGACAGAAGATAACTGGGGTATCCGGAGAAATTGTTTCATCACAGAAGATGCATCGATGGAGAAGGGTGGAACACCGTGAACATTGACTTTCCGATTTTAATAATATTGCATTACATTTCGGACATTGTATTAATCCTGTCAGTACTGAAGATAAATCTGCAATTACGCGAGGTGAAAGGTAGGTCTTGATCACACTCTGCTTTGAAGGATTTGACCAGAGTAATGAGAGTTCCTTTCGACTTTTTTGTAATAACAGATAGGAAACTAATAGGATGAGAATAGCCAAACTTATTCCCAAGCTGATTAAGAACACATTTGGTGGTCCATATGTTCGGGTCTCTACTGGTGTTATTATTGCTGAATTATCTGGGATACGAAGCACCCAAGCTAGCGAATAGCTTTCGGCAAGGCTTGCACTTTGCCCTGCGATAACAAAATCTCCCTGAGTTGTTTGCAGAATTGAATGGCCTTTATCATCATCTGTACCTCCATAGTTTTTGCTTCTGAGAAAGTCACCTTCAGATGTTAAGCGGACTAACCACAGGTTATCAAAGTGGTCGTTTCCGGCCCATGCGACGGTTCGCCCAGCAATAGCAAAGCTGCCATCAGCAAGTTCAATTACTGCGTTAGCGGCATCTGATGAGAGGTCACCAAATTTTGTACTCCATTGAAAAGTCCCGTTACTATGATACGAAGCAGCAAAACTATCTGTTACTAGATTTGAAGAATTTTCAGTCTCACCAACAGTGACAAAACACCCATTTCTGGTTTCAATGACATCATAGCACATGTCTGACCACAAACCACCTAAGGTCCTGTTCCAAATGGCAATTCCCCGTGGAGTTGTGCTGAGTAACCACGCATCTTCGTTACCATGTCCATAGCTCTCCGTTGATCCAGCTAAAATGAAATTACCAGACTCAGACTCCACTAATGCAGAACAGATCTCATCATCCGGTCCTCCATATTCCTGACTCCAGAGCACATTCCCAACCTGGTCTGTACGAACTAGCCAGGATTGAGAATTGGTGCTGTTTTCATCCATTACCGAACCAGCAAAGGCAAATCCCCCTGATTGACTTTCAACTAAGGATAGCCCCTGATCGAAATTCTGTGAACCACCAAATGTTTGGTACCACGAAACACTTCCTGATTCATCTAATCGGAGGAGGAGAGCATCCCGGTTATTGTCAAGAATATACCCAATAATCGCAAATCCACCAGATTCGCATTCGATGATTTCCCGTCCAACTTGCCCTGAAAAAGCATCAAAGGCGTGTTGCCATAGAAGCTGCCCATCTTCTGCAATTCGCACAATAGCAAGAGCTTGACCTCCACGATAGTGGATAAACCCTGTGGCAACATATCCTCCCGCTCTACAAGAGATAATTGAGTAGAAGGCATTATAACCGGCCCCGGAGCCATGCGTTAGACTCCACAGTTGGTCTGTAGTCACGCGAGCATTATTTGGAGAGCAGAAACTAGTTGTATCATAAGTTATACAAGAACCAATCCCTATTGTGGCGCTTGAAATCAGGATGCAAATGGCAATAAGAATGCATTTCCTCTGCAAGCAGTCCAACCTTCTTGGTCCTCTGGACTTATCAGACTGAATCTTGGCTTAAAACTCTGATGAAAGCAACAAATGAACTAACGTCGTTTTGTTGTAACGGTCAATTCAGACCCGAGTGGACCCATTTCAATTACCTTATTAACAAAGCCTCGAACAATCTCAGCCAACCGATTTCCTTCTGATGCCGAGGTGCTTTCGAAAATAACGCGCGCGGGATCAATATCCATCTCTTTTAACAATGGCAGCATCTTTTCCACCCGTTCCTTTGCCTTACCCATTCCAGTTCGATAATGGCAATCAGTTTCATAACAACCAATAATCACAACACCGTCGGCACCATGGCTAAAGGCTTCAAGGATGAGTAAGGGATCAAGTCGACTTGTACAGGGGACTCGAATAGGAATCATTTGGGGAGG
>JBHLPI010000038.1:0-17437 GCA_048939595.1 Promethearchaeota archaeon
ATTTATACTGGAATAACACTTGCAGAATATTTCCGGGACCAAGGGTATAATGTTGCTTTGATGGCAGACAGTACCTCGCGGTGGGCTGAAGCCCTCCGTGAGATTTCTGGACGATTAGAGGAGATGCCTGGTGAAGAAGGTTACCCCGCATATCTTGGAAGTCGACTAGCGGACTTCTATGAACGGGCAGGTCGTGTCCAGACATTAGGATCTGATGACCGAGTGGGAAGCGTCACTGTAACTGGAGCTGTTTCTCCGGCTGGAGGAGACTTTTCTGAACCTGTCACCCAGTCAACCTTACGGATTACCAAAGTATTTTGGGCGCTGGACAAAGACATGGCTTCCAGGCGGTTCTTTCCAGCAATCAACTATTTGCAAAGCTATTCGTTATACAAAGACGAATTAATTCCTTGGTATTCTCAGAACATGAACACCGATTGGCCCGAACTTACCGAAGAATCACTTTCTATTCTACAACGTGACAAAGAACTCCGTGAGATTGTTCAACTTGTGGGTCCAGATGCTCTACCTGAGCGTGAACGCGCAATCTTAGAAGCCGCGCGTATGGTCAAAGAGGATTATCTTATGCAATCAGCGCTTCATCCGATTGATACATACTGCCCTGAATCGAAGAGTTACTGGATGCTTAAAATCATCATGACCTTTTGGCAACGTATGCGTCAAGCGATAGATGATGGCATCCCACTCCGTCGTATCATCGCTCTCCCTGTTGTTGGTAAGATTGCACGGATGAAAGTTCAACCCCATGATGACCAAAAAGCCATGTTACAGTACTTTAATGACTTAGAAAACGAAATCAACAACGAATTTATCTCCATCGAGGCAAATTAGTAACACTATCAATCTCAAGTAGCTGCCACTTGAGTACCATTCTTCCCTTCAGGGGAAAAGGCGCATCACAATGATAGATGAAACCCGGAAGGCAACTCAATGGGGAAAAAGTAAGACCCTTGTTGTTAGCTTACCGCGTCGTTGGATAAAGAAATTCGGGATTGAACCAGATTCACAACTACATATCCAAGAAGGACCAGAAGGGGCCTTACGTATTACCCCCATGCAAATGGCAGAAACCCCTTCAGAAAAAGTGGCAACCGTTCGTCTTCTGGAACAAGACGAATTAACCCTTACAACGATACTCGAGACTTATTACATCGTTGGATATGACCAGCTTACGATTGAGAGCAGCCACCGATTAAACGAGGCTGTCCGAAAAACTGTAACAAAAATTGTAAATCAACTTCCTGGATTCGAAATTCTAGAGGGCACAGATCGTCGAATCGTAATAAAAGGAGTGAGTTCGATCCGCGGACAAGATATCATGGAATTTGTCAAAATGAGCGGACGAGCCACCATCGAAGGTATTATGACACTGATTTCAGGTTTGAGTGCAGGTCCTGATGAAACAGCGCGGGTAGCGAATGAGTTGATTAGCGAGGGGTGGCGTCACAGAGGCAATTATTTGAGAGCCCAGCGTGCTTTGAGGAAAGCCATGGATATCCGCCCTCCAGGCTTTACACTAGAAATTGCCGAAATCTTTGATACTTCGTATTTTGTCATTCAACTAAGTAGCATTCATGATAATATTCAACACATCGCAGAAGCTCTGACCCGTCGCCAACCACCCTCTGACCAAAATAACCTCGCTGTAGCTGCATTAACTAAAGTACATGATAATCTCAAAAAAGCAATTTCCGCATTTCTTCAACGAAACCAAGAAATGGTCCGCCAAGTGTTAGGCGAAATCCCACTATTACGTCAGTGGAAACGGCAAACTGAAACCATCGTTGATGTGATGCGCGATTCTGTTATTACTCAAATCATATTGGATCGAATGGAAGAAATGCTAGCCTACAATAGTGGAATCGCAAAAACTGCGTTACTCCTCAAAACCTAGTGGGTGTCTAACCTTACTCCTAACAGAATATTTGGCTCAATTCTTTTCTCGTCTCAAAGGAAGGCTTAAAAGTTGCACAAGCCTAGTGACCGAAGCCCGAAACCTTTGATATCATTGAACCTAGATGTGTGAGGCTATATCAAATGACTGAAAGACAAGCTACATCATTGAAGCCCACCTACCAAACAGTTACCACCGTGACAGGCCCCCTTCTTATTCTCGATCGGATTACTGACGTCGCCTACAATGAACTCGTCGAAGTCACAGCCCCTGATGGCTCTATTCGCCGAGGAACTGTATTAGAGGCAATGCGTGGACGCGCAATTGTACAAGTGTTTGAAGGAACCCGAGGTCTTGACACAAAATCTACTCGGGTCCGTCTAACCGGTGAAACAATGAAGACTCCTGTGACCATTGACCTCTTAGGACGTGTTCTCAATGGATCAGGAACCCCAATTGACCGAGGACCACCGATTGTTCCTGATGAAGAACTGGATCTTAATGGCGCCCCAATGAATCCTGATGCTCGTCAATATCCTCGTGAATTTATCCAAACTGGACTAAGCGTGATTGATGGTCTCAATACACTTGTCAGGGGACAGAAGCTCCCCATTTTTAGTGGTTCAGGACTTCCTCACGACCGTGTAGCCGCACAAATTACTCGCCAGGCTAAGATTCCTGGAAAAGAAGAACAATTCGCAGTAATTCTGTGTGCAATCGGAATCACAGCAGAAACCGCCCAATTCTACATGAAAAACCTAGAAGAAACTGGAGCATTAGCGACAAGTGTCCTCGTATTAAACCTCGCTGATGACCCGCCCATCGAGCGAATCATCACCCCACGAACAGCCCTCACCATTGCCGAATATCTCGCCTTTGAACAGAACATGCACGTTCTTGTTATTCTAACTGATATGCTCAACTATGCCAATGCTCTCCGTGAAATTTCTGCAGCCCGAGAAGAAGTGCCTGGACGACGTGGATACCCAGGATACCTCTATACAGACCTTTCATCAATCTACGAACGCGCGGGACGCATTATCGGACGAAATGGTACCATCACTCAAATGCCCATCCTTACTATGCCTGGTGACGATATCACCCACCCTGTTGCTGATTTGACGGGCTACATTACTGAAGGACAGCTCATTACTAGCCGATCCTTGCACAACAAAGGAATTTATCCACCGATTGATCCTGCGCCAAGTCTGAGTCGACTTATGAAAGAAGGAATCGGAGAAGGGCATACTCGAGCAGATCACAACGAAGTCCAAGCGCAGCTTTATTACGCAGCCAGTGAGGGGTCTGATCTCCGAGATCTTGTAGCAGTCGTTGGCGAAGGTGCTCTTTCCGATCGAGATCGAGTCTATCTGAGCTTCATCGAAACCTTTGAACAACAGTTTCTCAACCAAGGCGAATTTGAAGAACGCACCATCGAAGAGACCCTCGACTTGGGCTGGGAAATGCTTTCACGATTCCCCGAACGTGAACTCAAACGTATTGACCCTGAAACCATTGAACAGGCAAAAACCAAGCAACAGTATCGATATACCCCCCCAGCAAGTGACGCTAATTAATTCTGATTCGTAAGCGAAGAATGGGAAATCATTTTATGGAGCATTAGCCCATTTTGAAAGTGCTGTGAGCGGCCGTGGTCAAGTGGTTAAGACTTAGGCCTCCCATAGAAGGAATTAGCCTCCCTCTGGAGACCGCCTATAGCCCGGGTTCAAAAATCCAACCCTAATTTTGAGTTGGATGGAAAGTCCCGGCGGCCGCACCATTCTCTTTTTCCGAATGCATAAAAGGTACTGGTACTAAGATGTATGAAGGAGAATGGCAGTGACGACCTGACCCTTTAGACCTAATCATAATTTAGGAGTGACAAGGATCTTGAGTGCTGAGCCGTTCTCCACCCATTCCATTATTCTTCTGAAGAGATTTGAGTGCTGTATTGATTGAAGATAGCCATATACATACATTCCTTTGAGGAAATCGTCATCGCCTCTGGTTGAATTATTTTTTTCGTAAATTGCACTGGCGCATCACGCACAATGACAATTGGCACCTGTTCATCAGCTTCACCGAACAGCAGCTGAGCTGCTGATGCTAGATTGTCAGCCACGGCGGAACGAGTAATACGCAAAGGTCGACCAAAGAGATCTGGATGCCCTCGAAAATCTTTGATGGGTTCGATTCCAGCTACTGCTACTGCCAGTCCTACTGTCCCTAAGCGAAGAGGTTGGGTGCGACTATCTGCGATGATAATTCCCAATTCCAATCCTGTTTTTTGCTCCAATTCCGTTTTCATTTTCCAGGCAGTTTCTGTAGGGTTAGAGGGTAGTAAGACAACATGTCCCTCAGGTGCATTGGAGCGATCGATGCCCGCATTCGCCATGAGAGTATTATCTTTGATAGTGAGGAGAACATGCGGAACTCCTCCAAGCACCTCATCAGCCTCCTCAAGAATAAGTTGAGCTAAGGGGGCCTCAATTTCGTATCGATCAGCTAACAACTGGGCTCGGTTTGAGACTTTAACATCCACTAGTGTTCGTATTCGGTTTTGTGCAGTTGCTACAACGGTCTCAGCGATGACTAAAATATCATTTGCCATCAAGGTGATTTTCTGATCTGATAATGTTGAGATGATCTGATTAACCAGATTATCGCCTGGTTGAATCACTGGTGTTGAGATTCCGATTAGTTGCATTTTATTCACACTCATGGGGAGCTTGAAGTGCGGCGACCATCCTAATACAATCTCTACTTGGTTGAACATCATGGGTACGGAGGAGGTGAACGCCGTTAAGAAGAGCCGCCGTGGAGGCAGCTAGACTACCATAAAGACGGTCTTCAGGATATTTGTATCCTAATATTTGGCCAATCACATTTTTCCGAGATATTCCAAGTAAAATGGGTTGCTTAAGAACGCGAAATGCCTTGATATTTTGGAGAATGTTGAGATCACATTCTACAGGTTTTCCAAAACCTATGCCTGGATCAACAACAAGCTGATCCTTTGGAATACCATTGTTTTGAGCAATAGCGAGGCTTTCGTGCAAATTAGAAATGATGTCTGAAATCGTGGTTTGATCACCAGGTTGTGATTCACAAGCCATTACGATACAGCTGGCTCCAGCGTCTTTGACTGTAGCGACCATGGATACATCAGCTCTCAACCCGGATACATCATTAACAATTGAAGCCCCTTTTGATAAAGCAAGTTTTGCTACAGAAGCATGTTGAGTGTCAATGGACACGGGCACATCCCAGTTTTGAGTGATTTGAGTGATGACTGGTTTTATCCGATTGATTTCCTCAGATACCGAGACAGGAGATGTGCCTGGTGCAGTGGACGCTCCACCAATATCTATAATATCTGCTCCGTCGTCAATCATTTTGGATGCTACTGAAAAGGCTTGCTGTGGGGATGAAGCATATGAGGAGCTGTAAAATGACTGAGGGTCGAGATTGATAACGCCCATAATTGCCACGGGATAGTTATCGCCTACATGGACACTACCAAGTCGTGCTTGAAGAGGAGCCATATGTGTCACCGAAAGCTTAATTCAACGTGCCCAGATAAGAAATCGACCGTTTCATGAGGTATTTTCAATGTCAGAGCCCAAATTGCACAAGACCCACTTACATGATTGGCACGTGGCGAAGGGTGCTAAAATGGCTGCCTTCGCTGGGTTTCATATGCCTTTATGGTATGACGCGGCGGTCCCAGAGCATCTTGCCACTAGGAACGCAGCTGGTCTCTTTGATGTAACCCATATGGGCAGAGCGATGATTACTGGTCCAGAAGCCACGAAATATCTAGAAAACTTATTACCCACTCGTATTCAACGGCTGGATCATAGAGCCGGAACCTACAGCGTCTTCTGTACAGATGAAGGAGGAATAGTCGATGATCTTTTCATATTTCGACTAGCTGATGAACACTATTACATGGTGGTAAATAGCGCAAACCGCAAGAAAGACTTTGCATGGATGGAGAAACATAGCTCTGGCTATGATGTCAAAATTGAGGATATTTCTGATAAAACCCCTATGTTTGCCTTTCAAGGACCATTAGCAGTAAAAATCTTACAGAAACTCTCTTCAAAGGAGATTGCATCGGTTCCTCGTTTCAATGCAATTGAAATAGACCTCGATGGTTTTCCGGTTATCGCGACTCGCAGTGGCTACACAGGAGAAGATGGCTTTGAAATTGCACAACTCAACATCAGTGAAAAAGAGAAGGCAGTACAACTTTGGGAAACTATCTTGAAGGCGGGGAAAAAGGATGGAGCAGTTCCAGTGGGATTAGCAGCACGTGATACTCTTCGCTTAGAAGCGGGAATGGTTCTGTATGGTAACGATATTAACGAAAATACAACACCATACCAAGCACGTCTCGGCTTCGTAGTGCACCTTAAAAAAGAACAATTCATTGGTAAAGCTGCCTTGGTTACCGAAAAGCGAAATCGTCCTCAACAATTACGAGTGGGATTGATCTTGATGGACAAGGGAATCCCTCGAACCGGTAATTCAATTATTGTAAAAGATCAAGTAGTTGGTGAAATTACGAGTGGCTCCATTTCACCTTTGATTCGAAAAGGCATTGCGTTAGGATACGTTCAACGACCATACCGAAAGTCGGATACCCTCGTTCACGTTAAAATAGGGAATAAATTACGGTGGGCCGAAGTGATTCACCCGAAAAATCTGCTTGGGCGAATCAAACATCTAGCTAATGAATAGTTGAAATTTCGTTTTGGTTAGCGAGAAGCCCAGTCATTTTCTACTTCAAGGACAAAATTAACTAGAAGTTGAGCAACTGGATGCTTTGGATTTAAGTGCAGAATTCGACGTCGACGGAAAAATCGAATATCAGAGACAATTCCAGCTTTGATGAGTGGAAGAAGACAGCGTTCAACAGATGAGACAGACACATTTGCTCGACGAGCCAGCATAGAAAGGTGCATCGTCGAATCTTTTTGTTCAATGAGAACCTCTAGAAGCCGAACTTGTGGAGTATCCCCAAATAGCTCTTTTAATCGACCCATTGTCTGAAGCCAACCTCACCGCTCCTAAAAGGAACAGTTGTCCATATAGAGGTACTGTTAGGAAAAAAGTCTTCGCTTCAAAATCGTCTTAGCAACTAATGTGCTATGAAATGGTTACTCGGGTTCCGATTTTTCCATCCTTGATTGCCAGGAGTATATTTTGGGGTGGCTTGCCATTTACAAACCACAGTTCAATCCCGCCAAATTCAATGATATCTAGTGCTCGGTGATCGAATAATGGATAGGAACCAGGTTCGTTTGTAAGTGACGATACAATCTTTCGCAAGTCATTAATGGTAAGTTCTCTGATGAGTTTTGCATCTTTGGATTGTTTTGGATCACGGTCATACACTCCATCAACGTCGGTAACATTGACTAAGGTCTTTGCTTCCAGTATTTCTGCAACTCTAGCAGCCACAGCGTTCGTTGATTGGCGTGGGTGCAATCCCCCTAACACGAGCAATTCGTCCGTACCAATAAGTTGAATCAGTTGTTCCTCTGTCATAATTGGGGTAGAATAAGCGGTGTCCTCCAACGCCGCAATCATAAGCTGAGCACATACCCAGGTTGCAGCAATCCCCAATTGGTCGAGGGCATCACGGTTAGCTCCTAGAAGTTTCCCCTTTTCTACAAGTTTCTTGGCTAAAACCCCACCTCCAACAACTAGAGCTAATTCATGACCTTCCTGTTTCAATTGACTAATAATTTGAGCATATTCTTTGAATTGGCTTAAATCGAGGTTTTGCTTAGTATCGAAAAGAAGAGAACCACCAATTTTAAGGACAAACTTCATACCATCACCTTTGTAGTTCGAAAAGTTTATGATTACCTTTAACGGTTGCTGCACGCATCTACTGGCGCATACCTGCCTTTTTGCTTTATGTGAACCGGGAGATATCCCAAATGTCGACTACCAGTGAATCATTTCAACGGTTCAAGCTCAAGAAGGTAGTGGACACGCTTGCTAAGAAAAAAGGACTTCATACCGAACTCATCACATTGTACATTCCCCCAGATCGACAGATGAGTGATGTGCTAGGAACACTTCGCACGGAATATGGCACAGCTTCAAATATTAAGTCAAAATCTACACGCAAGAATGTGATGGATGCCATTCAAACGGTCATCCAACGACTAAAGATTATTCCCAGGCCTCCTCCGCATGGACTCGCAGTCTTTGCGGGGGCAATCCCCCACGGAGCCCCAGGAAACGAAAAGATGGAAATCTATCTCTTAGAACCCCCCGAACCGGTGAACGTCTATATCTACCGATGTGCCGCAGAGTTCTGGTTAGACCCACTACGCGAAATGCTCAAACCCAAAGAAAGCTATGGACTCATTTCAATCGACAGAAGCGCCGCAGCTTGGGCCCTGCTTCGAGGGACCAGCCTTAACATCATTAAGACCGTAAAATCAGGGATTATGGGCAAACATCGTGCAGGTGGACAGAGCCAACGCCGTTTTGAACGATTAATAGAGCAAGCCGCTCATGAGTTTCTCACCCGATCAGCTGAATTGACCCGAGAGTACTTCGAGGAGGTTCCTGACTTACAAGGCATCATCATAGGAGGTCCAGGGTTTACCAAGGAGACCTTCGCAGAAAAGGGCTATCTTAAATCACCGTTGAAGGATAAAGTGTTAGCGATACTTGATACTGCTTATGCGGGAGAGGAAGGTATTCGTGCCTTGGTTGAAAAATCAGAAGATATTCTTCGAAATCAACGATTGATTGAAGAAAAACGACTTGTGCAACGGTTTTTAGGTGAACTCGCGCGAGATACTGGTCTAGCTACTTATGGCGAGAAACAGGTCCGTGAAGCCTTAGACCGGGGAGCTGTAGAAATCATCCTCGTTTCCGAAGGGATTGATTATTCCCGCGTTACTGTCCAATGTAGTTCCTGCGGAGATGTTTACGAAAAAACCTTAGCACCTGATGCCATGGACAAGCTAGAAACCGAACTGGAAACCCAACAGTGTGAGAAGTGCCACAACCAAGCATTGCAAATTGTTGAGGCGAAAGACATTGTTGATGAACTAGGGGAAGCTGCAAGCCAGACGGGAGCGGAAATCGAAATTATCTCTCCCGAAACAGAGGAGGGTAAACAACTTCTTACCTCCTTCCGTGGTATAGGAGCCATTCTTCGTTGGTCTGACCAAAGTTAGGCAAAAATAGTTGGAGAAAGCCTTTTTAACGAGCGAAAGAATGCCGTCTCCTAGTCAAATGCCAACGCCATTAAGAAGGCATATTTTCCTCACTTAGACTGAATTCTACCGAAGTTGTCAACAATGGGGCATGAAATGTTACTCAAAGAAAAAAGCTGGAAACCCGAAATCGAAGAAGAAATTCTTGAATTATGGACCAAAGACCAGTTATATGCCTTTAACAAAGATACACAAAGCCCCGTTTTTTCTATTGACACACCTCCCCCTTACTTGAGTGGTCCATGGCACGTTGGGGGTTCCATCCATTATGCGCAAATTGACATGATCGCTCGGACTAAGCGCATGGAAGGATATGAGGTCATATTCCCCATGGGATTGGATCGCAATGGCTTACCCATCGAAGTTCAAGTTGAAAAGGCTTACAAAAAGAGTATGCATGAAATTCCTCGCCAACGATTTCTAGACCTGTGCGCCGAGTTTCTTGACCGCAACGAAGAGATTATCGTTGCGCATGCCCAACGTCTTGGCCTTAGTTGTAACTCCTTTGACGACGATAACATGTATCGCACGGACAGCCCCAATTATCGAGCCATCACTCAGCGCACCTTCATCGAACTCTATAATGAAGGACTCATCTACGTTGACGACCGACCTAACAACTGGTGCCCAGAATGTGGCACAACAATAGCTGATGCAGAAGTCGAATACAAGGACCTGGAAACCACACTTTCAACTCTCAAATTCACCATCAAAGACACAGGAAAAGAGTTACCTATCGCTACGACCAGACCTGAACTGCTATCTGCCTGCGCTGCGGTCCTTGTCAACCCGGACGATGACCGTTACAAACACCTGCACGGAAAAACGGCGATCACTCCTCTTTACAATAAGAGTGTTCCCATCATTCCTCATAACGAAGCCCGTATTGAGTTCGGAACTGGAGTTGTGATGGTGTGTAGTTATGGCGATTACACAGATGTCCGACTCTTTCGAGAGCTGGGATTAGAACCAATCAACGCCTTAGGTCCCGATGGCAAACTCACCGATATCACTGGTCCCTACCAAGGACTCACCGTCAAAGAAGGACGCAAAGCGATTCTGCAAGACTTGAAGGAACAAAACCTCGTTCTGAAACAAGAATCCACGATGCACCGCACTCCTACCTGTTGGCGGAGTCGAAATCCCATCGAATTCATCGCCATGCCTGAATATTATCTGAAGCAATTACAGTTTATTGATGACCTCAGAGCTGTTGTTGACCAAATGACCTTCTTTCCTAAGAAAAACAAACAGATTCTGGTCGATTGGATCAATAGCGTCAGTCGAGATTGGCCTATTAGCCGCCGTCGTTACTACGGGACGGAGGTTCCGCTCTGGTATTGTAAAGAATGCAATGAGACCATCATTCCCCCACCTGGTCCTTACTATCAACCTTGGAAAAATCCTCCGCCTATTGATAAATGCCCGAAATGTGGGACCAGTGACCAATTTGAAGGCGAAACGCGCACTCTTGACACTTGGATGGATTCATCTCTTAGTGGTCTTGTCACCATCTTCTTCACGAAAGACGACCAATTCTTCAAGGAGCACTTCCCGCCGAGTATCCGACCTCAAGGTAAAGACATTGTTCGTACCTGGCTTTACTACTCCATCCTTCGCACCTACCAGCTATTCCAAGCCCCTGCCTTCCAATATGTCTGGATTAGCGGCCATGGTCTCGATGAAAAGGGTGAAGCCATGAGCAAATCCCGGGGCAACACCATCGACCCCAACCCTATCATCTCCAAATACGGTGCAGACGCCTTCCGACTCTGGGGTGCCCTCGAAGCTTCGCTTGGCTCCGACTTCCGCTTTAACGAAGGGCGCTTGGCTGGTGCCCATCGCTTCCTCACCAAGCTCTGGAACATCTCCCGCTTCATCTCCGGATTCCCCCAACCAACCGAAGACACCATCGACCTCCACTCGGCAGACCATTGGATTCTGTCTGAACTAAACCGGCTCATCGATAAAGCAAAACAAGGATACGAGAAACTCGATTTTATCGTTCCCTCCCGCGAACTGCGTATCTTTACATGGGACCTCTTCGCCAGCCATTATCTTGAACTCGTCAAAGGCCGCGCCTATTCCAAAGAAGATGAAGTTGGACGAACTGCGGCTTGGAATACACTCCACACAGTCCTAAAAGCCATCTTGAAGCTCCTTGCCCCTATCTGTCCTTACATCACAGATAAGATCTACCGCGAACTCTATGATACCAAAACCTCCATCCATAAACACCACTTCCCCGAACCTATCACCGGCATCACCGAAGACCACCCCACCGAACTCCTCACCCAATTTGACGCCGACATCTGGAAACACAAAAAGGACTACAAAATGAGCCTCCGCGAAGCCCTCCCAGAAGTTACGGCAGCAAGACTCCTAAAACCCTACGCTGAGGACCTCAAACGAATGCATAACATCCAAACCCTCAAGTTTCACGCAAAGGATAACACACAAATACCTCCACCCAAATAACCCCGCATCCCGTGGGGTGATAGATCAATGGTAGATCGCGTGCCTCGCACGCACGAGGTTCCGGGTTCAAGTCCCGGTCACTCCACCACTCAATCCATTAAGGGTCCATGGACAAAACCCATATAAGCAACGACCCCCACGCCCAGCAATGCAAACAATTCGTGGTTCGGTGGCCTAGTAGATGCCCGTAAAGGGTATCTGGGCAATCTGGTGGGGCACTCGGCTGATAACCGAGTGGTCGCGGGTTCGAATCCCGTCCGAACCACCATTTTTCATTTTTCGCTCCACATTTTTTGTAAAAAAAACTCTGTTAATATTAATGGGCAGGTCAAAATCTTGCATGCGTTATCTGTGGTTTATAAGCGCTTTTCGAAATGGTCACATTGTACAAACCACTTTGGAGGCAAAAAGACTATGTACCCCCCTCGTGATCCATTTCCTTCATAATCACTTTCATATCCATGAGGAGCATACTATGCTTTCCTCAAATCTGGTAAGGTAGTTTGCTCCCACTTCCAATCTCTTTTTTCAAAGTCATAGTTTCGTGAATCCACGGGATATACGAACCCGCTTAATGCTTGCCATGAAGGTTTTGCTTCAATAGTTGCATCTATTCTTTGTTTCGCAAATAATTTCCGTAGAAATGCCAATATCTCAACTGCGCTCCGATTCGGAATATTAAGAAATAACAACCCGTATCTATTTTCGAAAATTAATCCACTTATACTGGGGAGAATGCTTAACGCTCTGCTAACTTCTTCAAGAATTGTCTTGGGCTCATTGATATAAATTTGAAGAACGGTGTTAAGACCAATATGCATGAGAAACATGCCCTTGATAAAACTAACATCCATTTTCTCTAGTTCTCTAACACGACGTCGATATACCATATGCGCCGATTCAGCTATGCCTGCTATCCGAAGTTCTTTTGATGCATGCGCAGTTATCCTATCAGTAATTTGATGGATATTTGCGGCGCGGAGAAAGTATGTGAAGTCTTCGGGTCGGAGGGTGATTGGATATTGTGTGTTAGTTTCTAGAAGATCATATGACATTGAGGATGTCGAAACAGATGGATAAGTTGTTTCATAATCACCCTTGAGGATAGATTGGACTTGGTGGAGTTGGTATGTAAAATCATTTACCCAGCCCTTGTTAGGTATATAGATATCAAGATTCCATGATTGGATAATATCCGAGGTTCGTAAGGGTTCAATCGGAAGCAATTCATACTTTTTCGTTAACTCAGCAAGCCATAGTTCGAATTCTTCTCTTTTACTAGTTGGAATGAAAATCCGCCAATGAAGGCTAGCTTGTTGGATTGGATTAATGAACCAAGTATACCGGATTTGACTTAATATGTCAATAATTTGTAGGCGTGTTTTAGATTTCGGTGCATTAATGAAGATTTCAAGTGGTGTCAAACCGATTAAGGGGAGGTTGATGAAGTGGTTAAGCCGGAGTAGGTGGCGTTGGGCAAGACTTGTGAGGTGTTGGCTGAGTCCGGAGATGCTCATGTTGAGCTGGTCGGCAAGGCGACTTTGATGGAGCGGGGTGGTGAGGTGGCTGAGAGCGGTGAGGATTTGGTGTTCAGGTGGGGTGAGGGGGATGTGGGTTTCAAGCATCCACCGCTCGAGAGCGGCGGTGTAGGTGGGCGTAGCGAGTGGAGTACCAGTAGTGGGGGGGCGGAGGGTGTTAAGCCATGGGATGACGCCGTGAAGGAACGTGCCATTGACGACTTGGTCGAAGAGGGGGAAGCCGAAAGGACTATCATAGATATAGTGCTGATAGTGCTGAGGAGGTGAGACTTGCTTCCAGAGGTCTTTAAGCACCTCTTTGTCTACTTCGGTAAAAGCGCCGTATTGGAGGCCCGCGTAGAGACCAAGATCGGCCGCTTCGGGAATTTGGCGAAGATGAGGGAGGAGAAAATCAAGGAGGGCTTCCCGCCACAGCACCCAGTCTAGGATAGGTGCGGCTTCCGTTTGGAGCCTTTGGGCCAATATAACAGACCAACCCCTCCGAGGGCGGTCAGCACGATGTGTTTCAAGGGCACCGAACCGTGGTCGATCATAGTGGAGCGGAATATCACCCATTGAAAGACGGAGGATACGGTCTTTTTGGCGAGGTAGGGGCTCGATACCGAGTTGCTGTACTAGTCGCTCTTGTCTTTGGTGAAATCGTTGTATGAGTGGTTGAGATTGAGAAGCCACTGGCAAGCCATCCATCAATTATGTATACAGGAGTATGAGAGTAATTCTATTTTTTGTTATGAATACACTTCTTTTGATTACGGGTCTATTAGGCTTTCATTATCTAACTAAAAAATGAGAGACAAGAAAAATTCAATATGGGATCCTAAAGACTTACATCAGGAACAGGATGGGATGTGAGATAATTCATTGAGAGTCTCTCCATTACTTTAATTCAATTATTAATCAGGTTCAGAATGGTAAAGAGGTCACATTATAGAGAAGCTTCTTGGATTTGGTTAGCTTGCCTTCAACTCTTAGAGATGGATTTTATAGCAACACTATTCTGCAAACAAGGTTTGAATTCAGTAAAAAACGCATCTTTGATTGCTAAACAGGATATTAATCACCAAGATATCAGAGCTAATAACATTCATGATATTTTTAAAAAAAGGTTTGATAACCCAAAAAGGGCTATCAAATTTTTTCTAAAATGGATCTGGACGGTATGGGGGGTAAGTCATTTAGGAAATCTCCACAAACCTTGTAATTGACTGTTCACAGAGAATCCTCTATAAAGTCCGAAAAGCACATGCAAAAAAAGGGATAATTTCAGATGCGTTTTAGGTATTTTTTAAACCTTGGTTTTTCATTGACTTAGAATTTAGTATAAGGCAATGTGTCCTTTACCCAAATCCATCTACCATAATTAAAATCATAATTCGTAGGGCTTACTGGTGATCGATTTAACCATCCAGAGCCTTCCCATGAAGGATATACTGAAGTTATTGCGGATATATTTTGAGTTAAGAAGAAATTAGTGAGCGCTGTATAAATTGATATGGCATAGGCATCAGGAACAAGTATCGTAACGGTGCTACTTCCATCGCCATGTATATTACCAGAAATACGAGGAAATAGTTGGCAAGCTGTCAAAATTCTTAATGATTCTTCTAATGATGTCTCTAGAAACAGGTTAATCGAAGTATTAAGCCCTAGATGAATAGCACCAAATCCAATTGGTGGACTCAAAAGGTTTTGTTCTTCCAGGAATTGAATGCGCCGTCTGTAGGCCATATGCCTTGATTCTTCATATCCGGCGACTCGAGCTTCATATGCTTCATAGAATTTTGCCTTGTTAGTCGCTAGATAGGCATCGGTTGCTCTACTCATGTAAATAAAATCTTCAGGTTGTAATTTTATTGATTGAAATTTTGAGTGGGATTCGAATTTAATCGAGTTTAATGGTGGTAGGTGCCAAGTCAAGTCTTCTCGAACTAATCTCTCAAAACTATCGATGACCATTTCAACATCTATTTGCCAATTCTGAGTTTTTATATCAAAAAGATCGAAATTCCATGATTGGATTCTTTCAGAGATTGTTCGAATTTTAGGTAGAGAAACATCTCCTGCCCTAGCTAACTGCTTTATCCATTGACGAAATCGAGATATTCTTTCTATAGGAATTAGGAAGTATGTTAGGAGATGCTTATCAAACTCTATTAGACTAAGGGTATAACGTATTCTGTGAACCAGTTTTTTGAGTTTTTCATTAGTAATGCTTTCATTCATTTCGATATGGATTGCTTGAGGTCGAAGACCAATAACTGGAAAATTCTCGAATACGCTTAGGCGTAAAAGGTGTTTTTCTGTTAACCGTTTTATGACCGTGCTCACAGTCGGTTGACGTAGTTTGAGCTTTTCTGCGAGTTCAATTTGAGAACAATCAAGGCAATCATATAACCCGCGGAGGACCTTGAGTTCGAGGGGTGTTATTGGGCGTTGATAATTGAACATCCATCGTTCAAGGTTAGCTGTAAAAGTGTCACTCACCATCGGATTTGAAAGCTGTGAGAATGGGTTGAACCAGTCTTTTGCCATCCTTAAGAAGGAGCCATCGACAACATTGTCGAAAAAGATGAAGCCAGCGGTGGGATAGTAACGGTAAGCATGATATTCGATTTGGGGAGAAACTGATTCCCAGATTTGAAGAAACCGATGACGTTGTTTTTTGGTTTTGAGTGCATGCTGATAATAGCAATATAAACCGAGATCGGCGGCTTGCGGAACTTGGCGGATCGTAAAAGGGAGGTGAAGTAGATAAGCTTCGCGCCAAAGGATTGGGTCTAAGTATTTTTTGTATTGAGTTAAGAGTTGTTCTGATAGTTCGAGAATGTATTGATTCGTGTTGTTTTTGTATTCTATTACTCCGAAACGGGGGTTGGTGAGTTCAAGTGGGATAGTTGTGAAGTTCATTTTGCTGTAGTAATCTAGAGGTGGAGAGCCGATGAAGGTTTCAATGGTATCTTTGATGATTGAGAATTGCCCAAGAGCTTCCGCTTTTGATTTGGTCAGGGAATTGGAGTGATCGGGAAGAGGAGTGGAGGTCATTGGTTGGCTGTTCCTGTAATGGTTCTCCCATGGGCTTGCCTATCATGGGTGTTGCTTTCTTTATAATGTTGGGAGTGGGAATAATGGTGTGGAGTTTTTTTATTATTCCGTTTCTGGATTAATGACACGGCTTCATGGTCGTGATCCGGGTGGCTGAGCAGTGTACAATTTGTGGCTGTTTGGGTGCCTTTTTGGTCACAAATTGTGCATCTCCCGTTGTGGGATCCGGCTGCTAGTTGAGGGTCCGGAAGTGTGCCGGGGGTATAGTCGAGCAGTCGGGCACAGCCCCTGTGAATTTTTGAATGATTCTTGGAAAAAGGAATGGTAGCGGGGAGTTGATTTGAACAACTGATCTCGGGGTTATGAGCCCCGCGGGATATCCTGGCTACCCCACCCCGCTAGTGAGTTGTGTTAGAGATGAGTCGGTGATGTTGATTTAAGCTTTATGCCTTTAGTGTGGTGCTGGAACCGGGAATGTTGTTTCGATACTATAGTGCGAAATAGTTGTGGGGATTATATACCAACCTCTGCGCATACTATTGGTGAAGTGTGTGTACCCTAGACCTGGAGACGAACCTGGCCCATTGTAGGAGATGCTGTTTTATCGAGTTGTTGTTCGTTGTAGAAGACGAATCAAGGCACGAGGGACTTCGGTATAAGAATTAACTTTGATATGGTGGCCACGTCCAAGCTGGGCGATTTTTTGGCAGGTTTCTTCACCTTGTGGATGTGTGCCTGGTGTTTGAAGGACGTGGAGATTGTGGAATTTACGGGCTTGGGGGTCAGGTGAACCTCCGCGGTTGGCAATGCCGTCGGTGATTAGGATTCCCCAGGATTCGTGGTGGCGAGCACGTTTGTATTGGATAAAGGCTTGTTTGAGTGCGTCGCTGATGTTAGTATACCCAGCGGGTTCTGTGTCGAGGATTGTATCGACAATACGGTCAATTGTTGTGTACTGGTCCATGGCCTTGATGGTGCTTGCGATGGTGTTGAAAACGATCAGCGCATACTTGTCATGGCGAAGATGGTAAGCGGCAACAGCAGCGGCGGTCGCGGCTGTGAGGAGTTTGGGACCTGCCATGGATCCTGAGGTGTCGAGGATGATAGTACCAACTTTTTTACGGGCAATCCGTTCGATGCCAATAATGTCTGAGTAATTGATGAAGTCGGGTTCGAGCAAGGTTTCTTCCAGTGTGCCTTCTAGGTCGAAT
>JBHLPI010000122.1:0-5417 GCA_048939595.1 Promethearchaeota archaeon
CAATATTATTGGACTCAGTGTGCGTGGTTTAATCGGAGTAATCTTCGAGGGGGCACCAGTCAGGGATGGTGAATCCTTCTTTGATTAGATTATCGAAGCTGATAATGAATTTGGCACCAGTAACAAGGTTGGGATTATTACAATGAAGAGCCATTTTTCCACTGCCTGATTCGCCTTGATTACGCACATAGGGACATTCAATGCAATTCTCAACGAC
This sequence comes from Promethearchaeota archaeon, assembly GCA_048939595.1. Lineage (GTDB taxonomy): Archaea > Asgardarchaeota > Hermodarchaeia > Hermodarchaeales > Hermodarchaeaceae > Hermodarchaeum. The sequence goes on from JBHLPI010000122.1 coordinate 218, forward strand.
AATTAGCTTTTTCTTGGTTTCACATTCAGCCATCGGTATCACATTTTGTTGTGAGTGTATTGGTGTTTAGGCGAAGACTTCGGTTACAAAAGTGTATAGGTATTACGAGGTGACCGGCAAGTCCGGTTCCTTTTTATCGTGCAAACCTACCAACTCGAGTTAGTATATCAGGAGCCAAGATGATGCCATCCGTTTTAGATTCACTTAAAGTGAAAGGGATGTTTTTCAAGAATCGTTTAGTCATGCCTCCTATACAGGGAGACCATGCTACCATTGAGGGAGGAGTAACTGATAAACTCCTTCAGTTCTACAAGCAACGTGCTGAAGCGTTAGGGCTGATAATCGTCGAACATAGTTATGTGAGCCTTCATGGACAACTCAGTAAGCGACAGTTGGGGATTTATGATGATCATCTGGTTCCTGGGCTAAGGGAATTGGTGAAACGTATTCAGCCGTATAATACCCGAATTGTGTTGCAGCTCAATCATGCAGGGGCAAAAGCGCCATCTAGACTTGGGGTTGAATCAGTATCTGCTTCGCCACTTGATGGGGCTCGTGAGTTAAGGACGGATGAAATTCAGATGCTACCTTATACTTTTGGACGGGCTGCTGAACGTGCTATCAAGGCAGGATTTGACGGTGTTGAGATCCATGGGGCGCATGGCTTCTTGCTAAACCAGTTCTATTCTCCCATAACGAACCAACGTACCGATGAGTATGGTGGTAGTTTGGATAATCGCATCCGGTTGCCAATTGAAGTGGTCCGTGAAGTTAAGAAGAAGATAGGAACGCGGCTTTTACTCTATCGGCTAGGCTCTGTTGATTTAGCGTTAATGGGGACACAAATCAATGATTCTCAATTCTTCGCGAAGGCCCTTGTAAATGCGGGTGTGGATATCGTAGATATTTCTGGGGGACTGTGTGGGGGAGCACCAGCTGAACTTGCAATTAGAGAAGGCTTCTTTGTTCCCCAAGCAGAAGCGATCAAAGCCCATGTTGATGTTCCTGTCATTGGGGTAGGAGGTGTCAAAACCCCTCGATTTGCGAACCAGGTGATTCGAGATGAACGAGTTGATTTTATTGCTGTTGGTCGCGCTTTACGTAAAGATCCGGATTGGGCAATTAAGGCAGTGAAATACTTGAAAGCCCATTAGGGGTGATGTAATGCGTGAAGACATTGGGGAAGAATTTCATCGGAATACCAAGTATAATCGTGGAAAAATGCCTCGAGGGACCTTGGATTTATCTCAACGCCCTCCTGTTTACAAGCATTATGATAAAGCTTCAACAGTCTTAATGCCTCCGTCAAAAACAACTGGCGGGCCCGGATTATGGACGCTGATGAACCAGCGTCGAAGTGTTCGCGTGTTTTCAGGAGAGCCAATGACTAAAACAGAGTTAGCTCAACTTCTCTGGGCGACGCAAGGCATCACTCGGGCCTCTGTCCCTGCATATGGAGGGGAAATAGACCTGCGCACAGCCCCTTCAGCTGGTGCCCTCTATCCTATCGAAACTTACCTGTGCATCAATAACGTTGATGGTATTAAACCAGGTTTTTATCACTATGCAGTTCCATCACGAAAACTAGAACTCATTGAAGCAGGTGATTTCCGTCTACAACTTGCAGACGCCGCTTTAAGACAGACCATGTTTGCTGCAGGTAATGTTGTGTTCATCTGGACTGGAGTATTCGAACGGTCAGTGTGGAAATATCGCCAACGGGCGTATCGCTATGTGTTTTTGGATGCAGGACATATCGCACAAAACCTAGCCCTAGCCGCAGAGGGATTAGGGCTAGGGAGCTGTCAAGTGGCAGCATTTTTTGATGACGAAGTAAACCAATTGCTACACCTTGATGGCGAAACTGAAAGTGTCCTTTACCTTAGCATAGTTGGAAAGAGAAAATAAATGGGAATCATGAGGTGCAAGCTACACCTCATGTGATAGTTCACTTATTTTTTCTGAGGATTTTGAATTCGATACAGCATTATGGCCAAAATCACTGCCACGACAGCCAGTATGCCTGTGATGACAAAGGCTAGCATGTAGCTTCCGGTGAAATCTACAATCAGTCCCGCAGCGAGAGCCCCTGTGATGCCTGCAACTCCATAGGCTGTGAAGAGAACGCCATAGTTTGATCCGACATTCTTCGTTCCATAATAGTCAGCAGTGGATGATGGGAAGAGAGCGAAGTTACCACCAAAACAGAATCCCACAAGTGATGCAACAGCCATGACAACAATCCAGCTTGCGTTGATTGTGCTTAGGAAGGCGAAGACGAACATCCCAATTGTTAGTAAGGTAAACATCATAACCATGGTGCGGACGCGACCCACTAGGTCGGAGATAGCACCCCAAGCAATTCGACCTAAGGCGTTAAAGATGGACATCACCCCGACGATAATTGTGGCAATGAAAGGCCATTCAGGAAGGCTTGCCGTGAGAGGGTCAATTGCGGCGGTAGCGGATTTAACGTTTCCGAGTGTCATGAGCCCAGCTGTGGCGGCGAACAGAAACATGAACCAGAGTAACCAGAACACGACTGTGATAATCATCTCACGGGGTAAATAGTTCTTCCCAGAGGCCTCAGCAGTTTTTTCTTTTGGTATATATCCTGGTGGCGTCCAACTTGATGGAGGGTTGGTTAATAGCTGGGAGCCAAAGACCACCAGGATGATGTACAAGATACCAAGAGAAAGGAATGCGCCGCCAACAAGTGGGAATATCGTGGGTAAGAGTAGAAGCCATGTTTCAACGTAACCCATGACCAGAGCGCCTGCACCAAATCCGGCAACGGCTACTCCTGTGATGAGACCCTTTTTATCTGGGAACCATTTGACGAGAGCTGCGATAGGGCATACATATGCGAATCCGATACCAGCCCCGGCGATTATTCCATAGGTAAGAACTAGCCAGAGGGTTCCAATAAGGGGATTGCCTTGACTGACGATATCGACCAGTCCAGCAAGGAGATAGCCTATCCCGAGGAGAATACCGCCGATGGTTGCGACTTTTCGAGGACCAATGCGGTCTTGCAGGCGACCTGCTAGAATCATAAATATCGCAAAGGACGCTAATCCAGCTGCGAAAGGTAATTGGGTCCAAAGCGATGGCCAGTTATAGATACCACCGCGTAGTGCGGTTTGAAAGATTGACCAAGCATAAATCGAACCCAAACATACTTGAATTATCAAGGCACCAAGTACTACAAGATACCGGCCTGAGTAGCTACCTTCCTTTTCATCTGACATATCTGTTCACAACGTGTTTTCACTAGGTGATTTACACTGATTGTGCAGAATTGAATTCTTCAAATAAGTGTTCGGCACCATCCAGAAAATAAAACAGCCTTTCGAATTAAAACTTGAATTTAGTGATGATTTTGAAGAGCTATCTGAAAGTAGGATTCGACTGGTATGAGCAGCTTCTTTTCACGAAGTTTGAATATTGCGTTTAAGAGTTCGACTGGATTATTTTGTACAGTCTTTAGATAGGCGTTTACGATTTCTGAGAGAAAAATTGTTGGCTGTTCTTTTGTAAGGTCAAGAGCTACATAATGAAGTCGACTTTCGAGATTCGATAAATGTTGATTACCTATAATTGGTTCGACTTTGTGAGGGAATAGAAGAGAAATATGGAAAATCTCTTCTAGTAAGTCAGTCGTATTTTGGAATCTCTGTAATTCGTACCCATATTCAATTAGATCTTTCCTGTACCTTTCTTCAAAGCGTTTGGTGAATAATTCTAGTTTCTTTCTAAGGGTTTCACTAGGTATTCCTCGATAGACAATTGCTGTTCTAACAAGTTCTCCTTCATTGATGAGAACTCGGAAACCTTCATAGGTGATTTCGGAGAGTTGAGCGATTTCTTCCTTAAGTTGTTTTTCGTTTAAATCGAAGGAAAAGGCTTGGATTGCTTGTAAAAACCCACCTATTAGGGAGCCATCTCGACCTTTCTCCCCTAAAGTATCGAAAATTGCAATCCCAGATCCACGATGAAGAACCAGAAAACGGGAGAGGTTTGTAACATCGTTGTAAATCGATAATACCTCTTGTAGTTTCTTATTATGCGCTTCTTGTCTTGGTGTAAGATAGCGATCTTGATAGCCCTTCCGATAAAGTAACCATATTGCAGCAATGAAAATAACAAGCGATATTGCAGATACTATTAACAGGTTGATCATGTTTATTTCTGGTGAGTTGCCAGTTTTTACTGTGAGCGTAAACTGATATGATGTCCCCTCGTTAATTGTTAAATTGACGTATCCTACCCTATAGAACTCAATATCGAATACGATTGTTGAACTGGGATCAAATGAACTGGGGGAAAATACCGCAGAATATATACCCCTACCTTCATGAATCATAACTATAGATTGCGCCTGACCTTGTCGGTTTGTAAAGCGCAATAGAAGCAATGCATCAGTGATGTTATGCTCGGAATGAAGATTTTTGACATATACTGAAATTGGGAAATCCAGCCAGCCTTGTTCACTATTGTTACTTAGTCCAATCAATGAAATCTGTGCTGTATTCATCAGCATTAGTTTTTGGTTTTGCAGACCACACTGGGTTCCAGAAGCAAAGCTCACAGAAACGGTGCAATCGCTTCCGGTAAGTGCTTCACAATTGGTTGGTATTTGCCAAATATCACTGATAACGGTATTGTTGATGGTGTCGAAATCAGGATTAGTGTCGGTTCTCCAGATTGTCCCGTTCGATAATATAATCGAAATATTCGCTGAATTGCCGGTTAGAGAGATTGGACCCAAAGAGGCCATAATCCTCAAATAGTCGCCAGCTAAGACATACCCAGTCGAAGAAAGATTCTCCCACTGAGAAGCCATTGAACCTGATTTCTGTATAATGATCCCAGTGATATAATTGTCACTTTGGGCAAATATTGTAAATCGATTCCCTGTACTACCAATTCCCTCATTTAGAAGGAAGAAACCTGTGGTACTGTTCAAAGTAAAATCTAACACAATTAAGCCTAAACCGTCTCTGGCGCCCAGGAATTGCCATCCATCATAGAGATACAGACCAAACTGATAATTCGTGAAATTCGAGGGTGGGCTACCAGCTGGGATAGTGTAGTTGATTGTCCACGTCGGATCTGTTTCTGATTCGACTGTATATTTGGTTAGGGCGGAATCAGGATTTTCACTTTTCATTGCCATGTAATATTTGAAATCGAAGGA
>JBHLPI010000039.1:0-17289 GCA_048939595.1 Promethearchaeota archaeon
ATGTTCGAGGATATACTTGAAAGCGAGAGCCCTGACCACGGGAAAAGGAGAATTTCTAGGAATGTGGTTTTGATAAAAGTCAGTGAGTAGCTCAGCTCGTTCGGATGATATGGAAGGCTTGGTTCTGATACTATGTTCACGAAGTTGTTGGACGCGGTCAGATAGCACTTCCAAGTTCACCTAGCTGAATACGGTCAATTATTCAATTGATTCATTACATAAAAGCCGTTTTGCTTTATCAACTCTCAGCATCAATCTGTTTTTCGATTCCCATCCATTCTCCAATTCGAAGAACAAACCTCTTACGCAATTGAACACCATAATCTAAGATCATTAAGAGTGGAAGACAAAGAAAGAGAATGATAACAGGGTATAGGGGAAACATGAGCAAATTCACAATTAAGTATGGCAACTCAGCGAAGCCGAACAACAGAAAATACTGCCAGCTTAATATTATGGACTCAGTAAGCATTGTGATATAGAGAAGGATCACAGCTATTCCCGCATAGCCTTTGAGTAATCGAGCCAACCAAGAACCGACTCCTGAAATATTAGGAAGCTGATTAGGATCTGCTTCTAGGGGATTCTCGATTCTTACATTTGAGGTTAGTAACCCCGCATCATCTAGAAACCAAGTTGGAACTACGAGGGCACAGCAGATAAAAACTGCAATTAAGCCAGTAAAACCCCACAACATGATCTTGAGTGTAATCACATCCTCTACGAACGGATCAATAGAGCTAGCAAAGACTGATGTAAGAAAATCTAAACCCAACGTATCGACCATGATGTTTGCTAGGGTTATACTGACATAGACAGCAAAGAGTGTGGGAAGTATCCCCCTGCGAAGCCACCTACCCAAACTTGGCTGAACTTCATGATTGATAAAAGCATAATTCCGGGATCGCTTGTAGATTAAGCGATGAACACCAAGGTACAAAGGAACTAACAAAAGGGCGCCCAAAAGTCCACCTATAATTATCAACACAGGCATTAGCAGATTATTCAGAATTTGGTCACCAAAGGCGGACAACCCAGCATAAATACCAAAAATGAAGAAATCACCTGCCCAAATATCTAATCCAACTCCAGTTAGTAACGCAGGAAGCAGATATGGAATAAACTGTAAAAAGAAGGCAATAATGAAAAGAATGAGCCCGTACCAATATGCACGATTCATTTGATCAACACCACGAAAAATAGAATTCTATTTCGAAATGGAAGCTAGGTTTATAATAAATTTAATTTTATCTCTCGGCTTGAAAATGTACTCCTCAATTGACATTCTATTTTCATCGAAATTTGCTTCGAAATTGCGAATTTCAAGAAACCCCTTTAGTATTGTAACTCTGATTTCATCTAATCGATTTGCGACTTGTGGTGCAGGCACATCATAAGTATCCCGGGCCTTCCCCCAATCGTCTTTAAAGGTCCTTTCTGCTGATCTAAGAAGCGTGCTCCCGAATCCAGAAAGTGAATGCGGAACCGCAAAAAACTCATATCGTGTTTCGCTCAGGACCTCGGTGACATTAAACCTCAAATCGCTATTCTCGAGAACTGGAATGATGTCATCCATCGCTCTAAGAAAAGCGTTAGTTGAAATCGTCATAATAATCAACTTTCAAATCTAAATATCCATTTAAGCTAAAATTGTTAGGATTACTTCGAATTACGAATCGCCTTCAATGCTTGAGGATTTTCCACTGACGCTAAATCTCCTGGACTTTTACCTAAGTAGATGTCCTTAATCATTCGGCGTACAATCTTGCCTGAACGGGTTTTTGGGAGATCAGACACAAACCGAATATCATGTGGTATGAACGGTTTACCCATCATAGTGCCAATGTAAGCTTTAAGCTCACTTCGTAGCTCTTCACTGACGACTGTATTTCTTTTTAACACTACATGCAATACAATGGCTGTTCCCTTGATGGGATGAGGAACACCAATTGAAGCAACCTCGGAAACTCGTGGGTGGCTAATTAGGGTGGCTTCAACTTCAGCAGGGCCAACTCGTTTTCCAGCTACTTTTATAACATCATCTGCTCTTCCAAGTAGAAACCAAAACCCATCGTTGTCAACCAAAGCAAGGTCTCCATGCCACCACATTTTAGGAAACGCTGACCAATAGGTTTCGATATATCGATCCGCATCATTCCAAAATCCCCGCGTCATCGAGGGGGCAGGTTTTCGACAGATTAGAGTTCCTATTTTTCCACGAACACTCTGACCTTGATCATCAATGACATCAATTGCCATACCAAGACCAGGACCACGCAGTGTTCGAGGTTTCAAACTTGTAATCGGCAGGGGGCTTAAAAAACATCCAAATATCTCTGTACCGCCGGAAATGTTGATTATCGGTATCCTTCGATGTCCAACCTTTTCGAAAAACCACATCCAGCTGGTGTCATCCCATGGTTCACCCGTCGACCCTAAAATTCGTAATGAAGACAAATCATGGTGTTCTGTCCATTCATCCCCTAGACGCATCAGATGACGAATAGCTGTGGGTGAAAGTCCAAAGATGGATACCTGCTGTTTTTCAATAATCGACCAGAGTTGGTTTGGTGCAGGATAATCAACTGCTCCCTCATAGATTAGATGTGTCGCTCCTTGGTGTTGCGCTCCTATGACCTGCCAAGGTCCCATCATCCAACCTAAATCAGTCACCCAAAATAAGAGATCATCAGTTTTAACATCAATATAATACGCAACTTCTTTGGCTGCCTGAGCTAAAGTTCCAGCATGAGTATGAACAGTTCCCTTAGGCTTTCCGGTTGTACCTGAGCTATAAAGAACCATCGCAATATCTTCAGCATCCATCGGCTCTGTCGGACTCACATTACTGTGATTCTCAATAAAGTCCGACCAAAGAAGATCTCTCTTCTGAGTCCAAGGAATATCGATATCCATTCGTTTAACAATGATGAGGTTCTCGATGCTGGATAAATTCTTCACGCTTTTATCTGCCGTCTCTTTGATGGGAATGATACGTCCGCGACGAGTCGAAGCATCTGCGGTAAATAATACCTTAGCTCCGACATCCTGAAGCCGCATCCGAATTGCATCAAAGCCAAACCCAGAAAAAATCGGAACCGCAATAGCTCCTATCTTGAAAATCGCCAACATTGACACAATGGCTTCGGGTATCATGGGCATGAGAATCCCCATAGGATCACCCTTCCCGAATCCTTGGCTTCGTAACGCATTGGCAAGCTTACACACGCTAGCATTCAATTCTTGATAAGTCAATATGTGTTCTTCACCCGTTTCACTCACCCAAATTAGGGCACGGGTATCAGACTGTTTTTCTTGACAATGTCGATCTAAAATATTATGGACTATATTGAGTTGGCCATCGATGAACCATTTCGTCCACTCAATTCCTTTTGAATCATCAAAGACTTTCGAGTACGGCTTATACCACTCCACTCCAAGATCCGTTAATGCTGCCTCCCAAAACCAACCGATATCCTCTGTACTTCGCTTAATGAGTTCATCATACGAGTGAATATTGTGTTTCTTCATGAATCGATGAATATTGCTTTCTTTTCGATATTTCTCGTTTGGTGTCCAGACGATTTGGTTCATTATACATCTCTCAGCCTTGACATTTGAACCTGAAGAATGTATATGATATGGTCAGCTAGTATAAATAGCACAACCAAATCAGCCTCCCCAAGGATGTTAGCGTAATGCTCCTGCTGAATCCCAAAAAATACACTCATTACTTCCCTGATAAACGTTCAAAAGAAATCATGCTTCAAACTATTGAGTTCTTTGAATCCAAAGGGAAACAAAAAATCAAAGAAGATGACCACAATCGGACCTTTTATGAGGATTTCATTGCATTCCAGAAGAAAAACCATCTCTTCTCCACACTTTTAACACCATCTCAATATGGCGGGAAGGAAACGCGGTGGGATATGTGGCGAAACTATGCCTTCAATGAAATCTTAGCATTCTACGGACTTGCTTACTGGTATACTTGGCAGGTCAGCATTCTTGGGTTAGGTCCAATCTGGATGAGTAACAATGAAGCTCTCAAGAAACAGGCCGCAAAACATCTCAACGATGGGGCCGTGTTTGCCTTCGGATTATCAGAAAAAGTTCATGGAGCTGATATCTATTCAACTGAAATGACCCTCACACCTCAACCCGACGGCAGCTATCTCGCAAATGGTGCCAAATACTACATCGGGAACGCCAATACTGCCCCAATGGTGTCAACTTTTGGCAAAATGGCAGACACCGGTGAATACGTCTTCTTTGTCGCCGACTATCGCAAACAAAATTATGATCTCGTGAAAAATGTTTGCAACAGCCAAAACTTCGTCGCTGAATTTAGTCTCCACAATTACAAAATTACTAAAGATCAGATTCTGTCACAGGCTCAAGATGCCTGGGATTCCGCACTTAATACGGTTAATGTTGGAAAATACAATCTTGGTGTTGCTTCAATAGGTATCTGTACACATGCTTTCTATGAAGCCATCAATCATGCAGGTAACCGTCGACTCTACGAAATGCTTGTAACTGATTTTCCCCATGTCAAACAGATGTTTGTGGACGCCTATACACGACTCCATGCGATGAAACTCTTTGCGCTTCGAGCCGTTGATTATATGCGGGTTGCCTCTCCTGAAGATCGGCGGTATCTACTGTACAATACAATGGTTAAAATGAAAGTCACCCTTCAAGGAGAAGAAGTCATTAACCTTCTCTGGGATGTTATTGCTGCGAAAGGCTTTGAAAAGGATACTTACTTCGAAATGGCTGCTCGAGACATTAGAGCTCTTCCCAAACTCGAAGGCACTGTCCATGTCAACCTCGCTTTGGTAGGAAAATTCATTTTCAACTTCTTTTTCAACCCCAAAGAATATGCCACCGTTTCACGTCAAGACCAACCTGGACATGACGGGTTTCTCTTCAATCAAGGGTCAACACGAGGATTAGGTAAAATCCAATTCCATGATTACAACCAAATTTTCTATCAAGTAGATCTTCCAAATGTTAACATTTTCCATAAGCAAATCGGCGTTTTCAAAGAGTTACTTGCTAACGCAACACCTAACGCAGACCAACAAAAAGACACTGATTTCAGCATGGCTATCACAGAACTATTCGCTCTGATTGTTTATAGTCAACTAGTCCTAGAAAACGCCCAGATTTATGAAATCGACCCTGACACCGTTGATCAGATATTTGACTTCATGGTTCGGGATTTCTCAAAATATGCACTTCAATTGCTTGGGAAATCCAGTACGACCGAAAAACAGGCAGAGTACTGCACACAAATGATTCAAAGACCTTTTACCAATCACAACCGATATCAGCGCGTTTGGGAAGCAGTGTTCCAACATAAGGATCTCTATGAAATGAATCCGTAACAGACCTTACCTTCGACAATATTCCTTGGTAGGCAAGTCCATATTAAACATATCATGGACGGCTACGAAGTGGCTAGTACATTACCGTTGACGGCTCATTTTGGTGAAACCTAATTTTCATTCACATGCTTGGCAATGACATTGTATTCATTGACGCACCTTTAATGCTAGGTTGGATCCTACTCTTAATCTGGGCAAATTTCAAACCCTTGGAAAGACGATTTGTCGCAATCCTTGCCATCATCGTTATGATTAGATTGTTTCTCGCTAATGTTGCTGAACTTGTTTTTCAGATTCTATGTTGGATGAATTTCGTTCACACTTTTATGATACAGGTATTCATCATAACATTATTTTCAATTGGATGGATAGCCACCACCAATCTCATCGAAACCGATTAGAAAGATTGTAGACCTACTCGCGCTTTATGAAATTAAAGAAATCAAGGATCCTACGTTTATGCTTACCGGGAATAATGATATGATGATTTGCCAATGAATTGTCCAGAAAATAACTCACGGATTCAGTAAGAGTTGTTCGAATCTGTGTTCGACACCGATGTTCGTCAGAGAGGTTCTTAGTAATGACTCCTTCAGAAACCCAATAGTCGGTTAAGTCTTTACCAAACATTTTGAATACTGTGATATCGCGGAAGGGGAACTTGCCACGAATTGCGACACTTTTGTTGCTTTCAAAATGTGAGGTAATCTCATAGGATTCGACGATATTGGTCGGTACAGTGCAATGGGCAAATACGACTGAGTTATTGTCTGTGTTCACATCAACAACATTTGCCATGAAAGAGGGTTGGTTGGTCAGATACTTCCCTAAGAGCATCGTAAACGTTGCAGGCAAATCGCCTTCACAGGCAGCGATAATGTTTTCTAAGGTATTTATATGAGAGACCGCAAAACATCCAGTAATTTCAGTTTCTTCTAAGAGCTTAAAACATTCAACAGTGACGGCGTTCAAGTCATGATTCTTCACAAGGGCTGCTAATGATTGTGCTACTATCGCTGCCTTTTGTATATCCTCGTTGGGGCAATCGATATTTGAAGCATCTTTTAGAAATGACTCCAAGGTTGGTGAAAATTCAATCCATAAATCATCCTTTGTTCGTTCAGTTAGGGTGTTCATAGAATATTGTTTGAACTCAATACCCCACTTTTTCGACACGGCGTGTTGGTCTATTTCTGAGGCAATAAGCCAAGATGAGGGATTACCAATAATACCAATCCGACTGTTGGCCAGCTGTTCCAAAATTCCATCGTATTGGCACCAATCAGAAATACGAGTAATCAACTGCTCTAGGGTATCATGAATTATCGTAGCCGGGATTCCTTCCTGGTCAAGATATTTACGGACCTCCATTGCTGCAGGCAGTGAATTATCGCCCTCATGCGTAAGGAGGAGTATCGGGGCAGGTATTTTGACCTTTTTGATGAACGTGGCAATGGTGTCTTCAGTCCCACCTGATCCCACGAAAAGATAGTTGTGCTGATCTCGAATTGTCTTATCTCGTTTCATTCCCTCACTAACATAGTTCTCAGGTGTGAAGACTTTGGCCTTGGTTTCCCCTAATTTATCCATGATCCCAGAGACGCGTCGTTTCATTGAGCCGGAATCGAAGAAAGTAATGATGTTAACTGGCAACCCAATCCATCCTTTTTAACTAGAACGTTACGAATTTTCCTAACTGTATGTATTTGTACCGTAAAAAGAATTAGTTACTGTCATTAGCTTCAGCAAGTACACATGTTCAGCGAAAAAGAAGGCTAAAAGAGCTAATTACGTGAAATAAGAGAAATCCTTCCACAACGTTATCCATCATGATTTACAAAATTGAGATTGGTCAGTCCATTCAGTTGAATCATGCTGAATTAATGCCCTTATTTAACTCCAGATTATTGGGTATGATTTTAGTTTAGCCCATAATCCTTTGAAAATTAATAAAAAAGGACTTGCTACAATGTTATTCGTGTACATGGAACATCTTTTTCGCCTTCCATATACCGCCGTAATATCCCCGGTTTCTTCAACCCTAAAATCACAACTTCTGCTCCTGCTTTAAGAATCGGCTCAAATCGTTTGATTTCATCTAACTTCCCGCGCATGCCTTTTGTAATATCTGGGGTCGCAGCTTGGTTAGCTATTTTCTCATATTTGTCAATCTTCGCTAGCGAGATATGTGGGATTAGTTCAGCTTTGTCATCGAGTTTGGGATCGGAAGTAAAGATGCCCGCTACATCCGTGCCAAAAATTACATCCTTTGGGCTAAGTAAGCGGGAGAGAAGCTGCACCACTTTGTCACCAGAACAAACGCTAAACCCTCGTTGTGAATCTGCACACATATCTCCACCAATTAAAACTGTCATCCCCAAATCCAGAAATTGCCTAAATCCTCCACTGAAATGCCCCGTGATTTCTCCCTCTGTCATAAAGAAGATATTACTAGGGAGAAAAATTACGGGGGCGAGTCCCGCTTCAGTAAGGGCTTCTGTAATAGCCATTCGAAGTTGAAACACTTCAATCATTGTCTTTGAAAGATCTGGAAGCTGGGAAGGTTCCTTAAAGCCCTCATAGAGTCTGCGTTCAATCACTGGAACATGACCGAAGCTTCCCACTCCATGAACAATAATACAAGGACCGAGTACTTCTGCGATTTCTTTCGTAATACGTTTTAATTCCTCTTTACGGAGAGTGTATGGTATACTCTTATCAGTAATGAGGGAACCACCGAGTTTGATTATTGCAAGACGCTGTGGCAATGTATTAACCAACTCCTTTCTCAAACTGAAATGCACTGCCGCATTCGACCCTGATGGGTAGAATAGATAAATAATACACTACTACCCTGAAAAGGGCTTCTGAAGGGAATCAAAGAGGTCCAATGTGCCAAATAGTATAAGTGAATAAACCAAACCAAGCCAGAGCAAGGATGACTATCATTGTGAAAATGGGAATCAAGAGGTTATCCATATTTCGTGGACTGAACAACTCGATAATAGTGCTTACTAAAGTGACAACTACGATTGGGATAATCAGTGCAGTTACATTGACTGAAGCATAGAGGGGATCTAGGGCTAGCCAGAAGACAAAGAGTAGTCCTAAAGTGAATAGGAGGCTAAAGATGAACATCGAGATAGTGCCAATGATACTCTTATCAGCAAAGATGTGGAATTTTCGTTTTCCATATCTTCGACCAATCAGATCAGCGAAGCCATCGCCTCCCGCAAGGGGACCGAAGATAAGTATTGCAGTGGGGACGAAGACAATCCAAGTAGGTTGAAGAGTTGCATCGACTGGTACATACCATAAAAAGATGCTCGCAAAAACCATGATCAAGGCGTAAAAGAGGGTTCCCTTGAGGAGCTCCTTGGGATCACCTTCACGAGACATGGTATTAACAAATTCTTCGTTCTTCATCAATCCTGTTCCAATAGCAATAAAGAGAAGCACAAACAGCAACGGAACAACTGCCGCAAAATACCGGCTAAAATAGTCTCCAGAGAATAATAACCAGCACACCAAAAAAATTGGTGCAGCGAAGATGTGGATGACTTTTCGAGAAACAAAGATTGGAATGATTTCACGTTTTCGAAGCATATCGTTTATTCGAATCAAGATTAGGATCGCCAGAAAAGTTAGTAAAAGGGCGAAGATATCCCACGCCCAATTAGGAACACCGAATCCGATGAGTAAATTTACCATAGTTGACACCCTACAATTTCATTAGTAGAATGGTTGTTGTTTGCTTATCTTCTATTAAAAACTAGTTGGGTTCATCTTTAGACCATTATATGCTTCTCTTGATTATTCTGTGGTTAATCGGGAACAGTGTAGCAATATACTGGTTTATATTTCGCTTCTTTGTTAGTAAATGTGACTCTACAGGAAAGACATCCAAGCACATGTTCTGGTGTTTGAGGATATTGATTGCATGTGACACAATGATAGACTCGTCCCAATGATCGATATGTACCAGTCGATAGTGGCGCTTTGCATTGTGGACAAGTAAGTCCCGCTGGTGTGGAAAATTCTTCTATGAAGGCAGTGTGTTCGCAGGTAAAATGCTCAATTGCTATTCCAGATTCAAGTGTAGGCAATCCACATCTTGGACAACTTGCGTGTTGCACAATTTTATGCTGTTCACACTGAGGACAAATTGCAATATTACCACAGATGCGTCCTTGAAGAAGCCCTGCGGTCATCATTAAGTCAAGAAGTTTGTTGGTTTTATCTGAAGATTGACCCGTGATTTTTTCAGCTTCGGGATAATGATAACCGGTCTGCGTTGACCAGGAAGGCCGTAATGGTTCAGGTATTTCACGAATAAAGTGGAGAAGCTCCTGCACTTCTGGTTCTTCTGCGATTCTTGTACGAAGGGAATCACCAATACGAGATACGATATCATCATACAAATTACTAAGTTCTTTAGATGTGATTTGAGACATTGGCTGATAATTTGACAATACATCAATCATTGGTTGTTCGAAGTCGTCTTGGTGCTCAGCAGAAGTCAGAAGAATACAAAAGAGGTAAGGTGGATTAAGGTAGGTTACCCAATTTCTTTCTTTTACTTTGACCCCTGTAAAGCCTTCATCAACTAGTGTTCTTGTTGTGAAAAGCACTATCGTTTCTTTTTGGGAAACTTCGAGTGACTTAGGAACCGCGAATTTGAAGACCGGTCCGATTTTTTGATCGAATTTGAATAGTGCCGCACCTTGCGGCAAGCTTCATTCCCCCCATGGATCTTTTCCCTTTCCTATTTAGCCTCAGTCAACAGCCGTTGGGCAATATCATTGAATAGAAGAGAGATATTTTCACCTGATTTTGCTGATGTCTCGCAGTAGAAAAGCATCTCCTGTTCTTGAGCTGTCTTTTCCGCGATTTCTTTAGATATTTGGCGTTCATTACCAAGATCTGCTTTGTTACCAACCAGGACTAGAGGTAGCTGTGGAATCATTGCATGAATTTCGTTAACCCAACGGGAAACATTTTCCAAGCTGCTTGGACGGGTTAGATCAAACACAATGATTCCTATGTCTGTGCCACTCATGAATTGACTGCGAACCAATTTGAAGTCTGTTTGCCCGGACATATCCCAGAGTTGAAGTTGCACCTTGTCTTTCTTAAAAGTGAGTTCTTGCGAAGTAATATCAACGCCGATACTCGCTTTATAATCCTCAATGAAGGTGTTCGATACATAGCGGCGAATGATGCAAGTTTTTCCCACGGCATAATCGCCCATGAGAATAACTTTGAATATCCACCTTTGAGCTAGAGATTCTTCCGCCAATAACGGTGACTCCAAAGATTGCGTCTTGTCATATCCTAATTTTAGTCCTTTTATAGACTAACCTATACTCCTCTAAGGCATATTACAACGCCAGAATTTCCGATAAGAATCTTTGCCTAGTCGGGTGCCCACTCTTAATGCAACCAAGGAAACCAAAAAATACAATCGGATTGACAGTAAAACTAAATACTAGCTGTATACCTTTCTTGAAGAACACGTATGAACAGAATAACTGTCCTCGGTGGATGTGGTGCTGTTGGAAGTGTTGCAGTTCGAACTCTGCAACAGCTCCCAGATTTCGATGAAATCATTATTGCCGATATCAATACTGAAGCCGCTAATGCCCTAGCAGAAGAGCTGGGCGGAGAATGCAGTGCATTAGAGGTGAATGCGTTAGACCCAAAAAGCATTCAAGCTGCGATTGATGGATCGGATGTTGTACTCAACTGTGTAGGGCCCTTCTATCAATATGGTCCACGAATCCTGAAAGCAGTCATTAAAGCGGGAATCAATTATGTAGATGTGTGTGATGATGTTGAACCGACTCAAGCTTTGCTTGGAATGAATGCAAAGGCGGAAAAGGCGCGTATTTCTGCCTTAATTGGGATGGGTAGTTCACCTGGAGTCTCGAATATTCTGGTTCGATTTGCAGCGGACTCGCTCCTTGATCGTGTTGATTCCATCGACATCTATCATGCCCATGGCGGAGAACCTATCGAAGGAGCTGCAGTAGTTGCTCACAGAATACACGCGATGACCTCTGATATTCCTATGTTCTTAGAAGGGAAAAAACAGCAGGTCCGATTCTTTGATGTCAAAGGGATTGCACTCCGTGAAGAAGCCACATTCCATAAGATTGGTACTCATCTATGTTATCCTTATCCCCATCCTGAAACGATTACGTTACCAAAGTATATTCAATGTCAACGAGTGACCAACAAAGGCACCGTTCTTCCTTTTCAATATTTTAACTTCATCATTAAGCTTGTCAAATTAGGAATGATTGGTGAAGAGCCTCTAATCGTAAAAGGAACACCGATTATTCCTCGGGATTTTGCCATTGCTTACATCATCAACGAACGAGAACGCATCTTAAAAGAAACAAAATTTGGCAAGCAACGTGGATGCGCGAAAATTGTAGTTGCAGGACAAAAAGAAGGAAAACCGCATCAATACGTCTTCTCACTTTGGTCAATTGGTCAAGCGATGGGAGAAGGAACAGGGATCCCAGCTGCAATTGGTGCTACACTCATGCATCGTAATAAAATTCCAATAAAAGGCGTATTTCCCCCTGAAGCCTGTGTGAACCCCATGGACTTTCTTGCTATCATGCAAGAATACTTGAACCTTGAATCAATCACCGGGGAAAGCAGTCCACTCCTCATTCAGTCCATCGATGCGCAAGGAAATGTCAAAGAGCTATCTATATAACTATTGAATTCCTGCCCGAAGGCTATTTCAGCCTTAACCATACAAATAATATTTCACATTAAAAAGAGGCTTGATCAATGACAGCTGCCACGAGTCAAGACAAATTCATTCTTGCGATAGATCACGGAACATCCGCTATGAAACCCGCAATTGTAACTACGCGAGGAGAAATTCTTGGATGGACGTGCGAAAATACTCCCCTTTATCTACATCCAGGTGGAGGGGCTGAACAGAACCCCGAAGAATGGTGGCAAGCTTTTTTGATTGCCGCTAGGAACCTGATTAGTCAAGAACTTGTCCCTCCTGAGAACATCGTAGCGATTTGTAATACAAGTCAATGGTCTGGGACTGTCGCAGTTGATAGTAACGGACAGCATTTAATGAACGCCATAATATGGATGGATTCCAGAGGCGCAACGTATGTACGTGAAACTCTTAAGGGAATCCTGAATATCCAAGGGTATTCCCTATTCAATCTTCTTCGTTGGCTACGGAAAACTGCAGGAATTCCAACGAAGAGCGGAAAAGACCCAATCGCTCACATCTTATACATTCAACATGAGCTCGCTGATATTTATGACCAAACGGATTTCTTCCTAGAACCTACAGACTATATTAACCTAAGACTTTCAGGAGAAGTCGCCTCATCCCCGTCAACAATGATGCTCCATTGGATTACAGATACTCGAAACATCAGCCATCCACATTATGATAAAGGGTTGATTAAAAAATTAGGAATCGATGGCGAAAAGCTTCCAGAACTAAAGCGGTCCACAGATGTGTTGGGAACACTTCAAAAAGAGGTGGCTAATTCTCTGGGACTGAATGAAGATGTTAAGGTATTTGTAAGCGCCCCAGATATTCCTTCAGCAGTAATCGGATCAGGAGCAGTTCGGGATTTCGAAGGTCATATCTATATTGGGACAAGTAGTTGGCTCACATGTCACGTGCCTTTCAAAAAAACGGATATTAACTGCAATATAGCCTCCCTCCCATCTGCTATTCCGGGACGCTATTTCGTAGCGAATGAACAAGAAACAGCGGGCGCCTGCTTAACTTTTCTTCGAGACCAATTATTCTACCCCGATGATGAGACGAAATGTGGAAACCAAGCAGTCTATCAGGACTTCGACCGAATCGTTGAAGCTGTCCCAGCTGGGCGAAAGAAAATTATTTTCACACCGTGGCTTTATGGCGAAAGAACGCCCGTTGAAGATCCCACTGTTCGCGGCGCATTCTTCAATCTCTCACTCGATAGCGAAAAAGGCGAAATTATTCGAGCTGTCTATGAAGGCGTAGCCTTCAACAGTAGATGGATACTCAACGCAGTCGAGAAGTTCACAAAACGAAGCTTTGAAAGCCTTAATATGATTGGAGGAGGCGCTCAATCTGACATCTGGTGCCAAATTTATGCTGATATCCTCAACCGGAATATTCGCCAAGTCCATGACCCACTCCAAGCCAATGCCCGAGGTGCCGCCTTCATTGCCAGCGTGGGGCTCGGCTATATTACATTTAACGATATTCCAAGTCTAATCAAAATCGTAAAAACATACACTCCCAATCCCACCAACAGACACTTCTATGACACTCTGTTTGAAGAATATGTAGGCATCTATAAGACAAACAAAAATCTTTACCAGCGATTAAATGCCAAAGAAAGTTGAAGGACTCCTTACTTTGGTTATTTCTTCTTGGCTTTAGGAAGAGCGGCTAACCATCGTGTTCGATCAAAATAGACTTCATTACGGCTAATTTTTCCATCCTCAAGTTCAACGATGTCCATTCCCTGCTCAACAATCTTTTTCTTCCCAACTGGGATAATCGCTCTCCATTTAAGGGTGAATCCACGAGGCGTTGGATAAACTTCTACAGGTTCCCAGACCCAATTGGGATTTGCAGCAAGAAGCTTGGTAAAATAGCCTCGAAGTAGATCTTTGCCCTTGAGGCCTTCCGGATGTGCAGGATCAGCATAAAATGCTTTGTCTGCGTAGAAATTCAGCAGTGTGTCCGGTTGATTGCCCGTCCACGCAGGTAACCATCGACGACAGAACTCCAGAATATAAGCTTCTTCGCTCATGGTGCTTCCCTTCACACCTTTAAGGTTGATTAATCATATTTAATGCTTAATCAAGAATGAACCAAGTGAGTAAATTCAAATCAGACTAATTACTCATTGACAAATTCCAACTTGCTTGGAATTAGTTTTTACGAAGATACCAGATTGCAATAACGATGACTAACACAATAACGATTACCGCAGCAACGATAGTAATGATCAGCGTCGGTGAAAAAGCACTTATTTGTACACTAATAAACTCCGAAGTTTCTGAAGGCAATCGAGTGTATCGACCTGCAGAATCATTAGCAACGAAATAGTAAGACAGAACATGTCCAACGATTTGCGAACCAGGAACAATCAGCTTAAAGTTGTTCTCAGAAACCTCAAACATTGGAAATTGATGAACAAAACCTGAATCTATCTGATAGTACACATCAACTGATGCCACCCGATCATCATCCTCAACTTCGACTGAAAAAGTTACAGGTTGAAACTGAGACGGTGGAGCTATTGGGAATGCTGTGATCACAGGTGCAGAGATGTCTTGTTTAGCAATGTAGATGTCTTGATCTGTGACGGCCCGACCATCAGTCCAGACAATAAACAGCTTTCCTGTAGAATCAGATCGTAAGGTGATGTAATCACCGGGCCGAGTAAAGGACAGAGGAAATCCCTCGCTCGTGATACAGTAGTCGTCGGAGAAGCTTGCGCCTCCATCAGTTGAGTAGCTGTAATAGATATCCCATTCACCATTACGGGCATCTAGCCAAGCAACATGAATATTATCATCAGCATCAATGTGCATTTCGACCATTCGCTGCATATTCGTGGTTATATCATTGACCTGAACGGGAGCAGACCAAGAGTCACCGCCATCAGTCGACTTGATGACATAGACTTCCTTGTCAGTAGTATAACCAGCTGCAAAGCAGATATAGAGATGATGATTGCTATCGACCGCGCACACTGTAATTATGGCAATTTCAGGGTATCCTGGGGGATTGACAACCATAGGAGCAGACCATGTATTCCCATAATCTGTTGATTTCATGAAGTGAATAGTATTCAGAGGACCATCTGGCACCGAATCCCAAATTGTTGTTACAAAGAGAGTTCCATTGGGTGTGCAGGTCAAATATGGGATTCCTCCGTGGGTGTCCCAGGGACCAAGGACCTGTGTAGGTTGAAATGAGGTTCCACCATCTACTGATTTCGTGAATACGAGGTTAGCTTGGCTATTTGAGACAAAATGATCCCACATCATGTAGATATTCCCCGAAGCATCAACGCAGGCGGTTTCTTTGTCATCTAGAAATCCAACAGTATCAGCAGCCTGCGTAGGAGCTTGCCAGATCTCACCACCATCCGTGGTCTTGGCAACACCCATACCTTCAGCTGAGCCTTGATATTCTAGGAAGGTGAAGTAAGCATTGTCATCATTATCCGAGATCAACCAGGGGTCAGATTGAGAGCCTCCTCCAAGAGTGTCCATGAGAATATTGGGACTGAATGTTTTTCCCTCATCATCGGAATAGCAGAAGCCAACACGGAGTCCCGCGCCATCATAGGTGTCTGCCTCTTTCCAACCGATTAGTAACCGTCCTGAGCTTAAGATGGTCAAGGTTGGTTCAACCTGCTCTGGATAAGGAGACGACCCATCGGTTACACGAGTATTAGCACCAAACCGAATATCCGTAGCTTGCGAGGGAGCATTTGAGAGTACCGCACTACTTTGGGTGGGTGTTGCCCTCATAATACTGGCTAAATCAAAAGAGGAGGTGAGTGATAATTGAGGAAGTAAAAGGAGTATAAAAAAACACAATAAAGTCGTAATCTTGCTCACTTTATACACACCTAACTTCGATGTTCATAAAGAAACTTGTTAAAAAGCAATGTCAATCCGGCATTGTGAAACCAATTCATTTCCTTACCGAGAAATTAAGTTGATATTTGTTATTTTGGAGTTCAAAAAAAATTATAAATCACAGATAATAATGCCAAACGATTTTAAACCATTAAATGAATCATAATCGAAGCGGGATATTGTCTAAAGAAGGATGAGCATTGACGAGACGGGTCGGCTTCCTAATCATTATTGTTCTATTCGCACTTACTGCAAGTTTTTTTCCAGTACAACTTGATAAGCCACTGCACAAACCAATACCACCTCCTCTTCTTACCAATACTGGGTCAGGAACCCCAATAGATGTTTTTGAATTCTGCAAGAATCAGAGTGACTTAGAAACCAATGCTCATAACACCACAACGTTCTCCTACCAAGAAGACTGGTACGCCACATCTTATCGTGGATATCAATTACATGCAGATTTACTAAATGTTCGCAAAACAGAAAATCCCCTACCAAATGGAGATTTTGAACAGTTTCCTGAACCAGGCAATAATTGGACCTTAATTGACGCAGGTGGCGGACTAATTAAATCTATCAGCAACACTACAGGAGGAAATCCTGGTTCCTGTCTGGATGTTCAACTAGCCTATAGCAAATTACTACTTCAAAGGCACGCATCGATTGAGAATGACTTTGAGTATGCCTCTTCGATTTTACCGGATACACTCACACTATATTTTGACATTAGATTTTCTCCAGATATTACTATCGCAAGTTGGTTAATCGTGGAGGTGAGTATAGAAACGGAGATTGGCTCAACGGTTGCCAATTGGATTACAACGACAGCTGATTTTCACTCAACATCATGGACTACAGAGTCTGTATTATCAATCCCTGTTAATGGTTCGCTGACATTGAAAATTGAAATCAGCAAGTCAACAGATTCAAACCTAGATGTTGATGGGCACATTTACTTTGATAACTTTAATTACCAAATAGGTTCCTATGCTTCCCCAAGTGATGTGAACCTCACATTAAATGGTACAGCAGTTGAGGATACACTTGTTGGTTATGGATTCGTAGATATCTATGCAGATCCTTTGCATAAAGGAGAAATTGATTATTCCAATGCATGGTCTACGACACAATTCTTTGTATTTAATTCAAGTTACTCCATTTCCTTCGATTTCAAATATTACATGGCAATGAAAAGTGAAAATCCTGATTCCGCCCTAACCAAATATACAGTCGAATC
>JBHLPI010000123.1:0-5368 GCA_048939595.1 Promethearchaeota archaeon
TGCCGAGGTGGCGGAGTGGCCACGCGACAGCCTGCAGAGCTGTTTTATATGGGTTCAAATCCCATCCTCGGCTCCACTTCTCATGACCTTTACCACAGGATAGAACGGGTCCAATGAATCTGAATTCGATGTGTTCAGGTTAGCCCGCAGAGGTATCGGGAGGAGATATCGGACCAACGGAAATGGGAACAAATAGTCCTTTCATGCGTAATTGGTAAATTCCCATCAATGCTTCGTGCTTGTCGGTTTTTGCAGCCGCAAGATACGTGCTGAGAACTTGCCCGAGGAAGATGTATTGCCGGTCAATCGTTAATTCTTTGGAAAGTTTGTAGATATCCGATTCAACGGAGGTGAGTGAAGTACCTCTAGGTTTCTCTGCTTCGACGGTGTGTGGATGACGCAAAGAGATGAGGAAAACCTCCTCAACCAGATCGGAAGCGCTATTGAATTGGTCAACCCGACCTTCCCAGTGTTCGAAATCAGCGTGATACCGTGTCTCAAATACATCAGTGAAGGTTTCCAGACGGTTTCGTAACTGGTCACTTGGTACACCATTTAAAACGAGAGCAACTCGAACATGCTTGCCATCATTGATAAGAATTCGGAAGCCTTCGTACTGGAGTTCCCTGAGTGTCCGGGCATCTTCTGAGTTTTCAGCGAGGCCAGGGCTATCACCTAAATCATGCCCAAAGGTGGAGATGGCTTGTAAGAAGCCAGCGACAAGCGTGGCATCCTGACTTTCTTCCGCAAAGGGATCAAAGACACAAATCCCACTTTCTTTATGGAGAACTAGCAAGCGGTTAAGATTAGCTACATCACTGAATGTGTCTGCAATAGATTGGTATTTCGCTAATTTTTTCTGGCGTTTGGGAAGCGATACATAACGACGATACGCTAGCCCCGAGCCAAGTGGAACGATAATCGCAACAGCAGCAACCACGAGGATAAGTGGTAGGTTCTGTGTTATGAGCGAAGCCATAGACATTACATTTACCGGTTGGCTGGAAGGAGAAATCTGCATATTCGTCAAAGCAGCATAATTCTCTGCCCCTTCTAGACTAACATAAAATTGGTGTTCTCCTTCGTGAGCTAGTGTGCCTTCAAAGTGAACCCATCCATCATCACCCACATATCCGATAATAGGTTCATAATTACCGCCTGAAGCTGTAATTGTAAGAATGACTTCAGTTCCAGGTGGCAAGAAAACCATCGTAGGTTGCCGACTTAAACCACCAGAGGCGAGAGAAACCACGGGATTACTTACATTCTCAAGAAAGAGTTGTAGACTAATCCACCAAGGTTGCCCATGATTTGGAATCTGTAAGTCATCGAAATTTGATTGAACATCATAACCAAACGTTTGCTTAGGTAACACGGTTAGAGTGATAACGGCAATGGAGTCTGTGAAATCTCGTGCCTCAGCATATATAGTAACATTATAGGTTCCTGGTTCGAGTGGATCAGTGTTCAAACTTGGTATTTCATAAAGCCCTATTCCGGGCGTTGCTAGAGTAAGGGTTGTGTTTTCGCCTCCATTCACTCCTGCTTTGACAGTGCCATGGGAGAGGTCTTCGCCATTTAGGGCATCACGGAGAACAACTCGGAGAATTGTGGGGTGTTCAATAGTTGGGTATTGCCAGTCTTCATAGAGCACAATATTCTGAAATTCAGTGGGTACATTAATCACTGTAGGACGTGGTTGTGGGCGGACGAAGGCGATTCCTTCTTCGGGGGCTTCAAGAGCCGGATGATACGCAGAGACGATGAGGACAGCTTCTTCACCTTCATGGAAACTTACACCGCGAATCGGATTCAGATCAACAGTGATGTTGTATTGTCCACGGAGACCAGTTGTGACCTGGCCTTCAGCAAGCTCTTCCCAATCCAGGCGCCGATAATCGTATTCGGTTGGTCCCTTCAAAAGATAGGCAAAGATAATAGCACCTGAAATGGGAATACCAGTATCATCCGTGTAAAGAATAGTGAATTCGTGATTTGTGGAATTAATTAGGGGTTCAGGGCTGGTGCGCCAGACGCCGGTGCTATTCTCGAGACCTGCTCCATTGATAAAGATGATGTGGGAGGCAGCACTCTTAACAATGAAGGTTTTCGAGTAGGTTTGCTCCTGATAGGTATTTTGCACTACATGGAGTGTGATATTGTGTTGTACATTGATACTGGCGTTGTCTGTAAAGATGACAATATGATAATAGCCATAATACCCTTCGCTAGCAAGATTATAGACATCATAGGTATTCCAATCGGCCCCGCTGGTGTCGTTTTCGACTGTGACTGTTGCTTCATATAACGGGTAGAGGGTATAGTCTTCATAATAAACGATGAGCTCAATTTTTTGACCGCGAACCACATCAAAGTCTTTAGGTGGTTCTTCGGCGTGAATCTCAAGGTAAGTTGGGGATTCGTTAACCTTGAGGGTCATTTCTCGCATTCCTGCCTCATACCCATTTGACCATATAACATGAAGAGTGTAATCTCCCAGGGCGAATGCAGTTTGCCAGACATTCCAATAGAAGTCGATAAGCCCAGGAGGTGGTGGAGTCAGCCAATTGAAATTGGTCCAGTTCAGGGTATCAAAGGGATCATATACGAATAGGTACCCTTGTCCGTTGGAAACGTTTTGGCTTAATGAATTTTGGATATGACCAAAGACGGTAACCCAGTCGGCTGAATACACCTCGGTAACGATATTCCAGTATTGATCGCGCACAAAGACATCAACTACATAATCGGGAGATTCACATTGGATGACCCATTCGCCATCATCTGCATTATTGATATGAACCCACCATTGTCCTGCTTGGAATTGAAGGAACCAATCAGCATGAGGGAGCCCATCGTGGAGGACCTGTGTGGGGGTCCAGTCATCTTCGATGGCGACCATTATTGATTGGTCGATAGCGCCAACAGGATAGTCCGCATAGAGCGTGATGTTCCAGTCAACGGTTGTGCGGTTGGACCACACCTGGAATCGGGTTGTAGCAAACAGGGTTTCATAGAACCAGCCTAGCCATGTGACATCAAAGGTTAGACCTGAAATGATTTGCTCAACATCATAATAACGAACTCTTTTGGTCATGTTGATTGCGGGACTGTGCCAGCCACCATCATAGTATCCGACGCCCGGCATTGGGAAAATGTCGAAGACTGGGGTTCCATTGACCATCAGGCCAATCTCGCTGGGGTATGGAAAGCGTTCATATGCACAGATGAGGAAGAAGTCAATTGAGGGCCCAGAAATGAAATACAGGGTTGGATATGGGTACGAGTTCCAAGCATCACCTTCATCTTCTCCATCTCCTTCAGGGATGGAACCGACATCTTCCATAACTGCCCAATTAATGGCAGCACCGGGCATCATGGTTATGGCGAAGTAGAAGGTATTGGCATAGGTCATTCCAGGATCTAGAGGGATAGGTAGTGTTGGAAGGGTCCACCACTGTTCACTATCGGGTGGAACATCGACATATTCTTGCATCCATGGTCCAAGTTGTTTGGAGAGATCGGGACGAGTACCTAATCCGGATGTTGAGTTCGCTTCAGCCGCGAAGATAGTGTAGTTTACCAAACCCGACGATAATGATCCTGGAAAGGAGGCGAGATATATCGCGAATTCAGTCATGATAACAGGCATTTTCCCGGTGAGGTCGAATGCCATAAAGGAGATTTCACCAGGCCATGAAGCGTATTCCATGGGCCAGTAATAGTACCAGCCATCTAGTGGATTCCAGTCTTCAACCAACTGGAAATCCTTCCATGAGCTCATATTGCCTAGCCGGGAGAAGAAGCTGATGTCATGATAGAGCATGCCTTTGTCGATTGCGACTTGGTAGTCGGTGTCACGCGTGCAATCAGTAAAGGTTTGGGAGATGTTCCAGTAGAGATGAGCAGCACGTTGGTTTCCGGTTCCACTCTGTGGATTAATGATTTCTGGCAAAACGGGATCTGGGGAAGCGAGTTCAGGTCGTGGTGCAGCCATATCTGGGAGCTGATACGAGGCTTCAGAACTAGTTGGGGTTGTCAGTGTTGAAGGAGCTGTGAAATCAGCAGGCATCTGAAAAGTCGGTGTTGAGGATGCCGAGGGGGATGTCCCGCTAAGAAAATTGATGGGAAGTAGTGGTAAACATAACATGGTTAGGAAGAATAGAGAAAGGAGTTGGGTACGCCTCATAGTAGCCACCTTTAGTAGGCGAGATTTGCTTTTGCAGCCGCAATGGTGCTGGGCACCGGCTCTGGTGAAGGCTAGTTCCCTCCTCAGAGTCTACCTAGAGCCGTGAAATACGCGTTCTTAAGTATTTGTCTAGATGGTGGGTAGAAGAAAAACGGTTGAGGAGTAAACAAGGCATGGGAGCATGTTCTAGAAGGGATTATGAAGGTAAGAGTAGCTAATCAGCAGTGGTCGGAGTGGATACTATTGCAAGAGTTCTATGATTTTGTAGCAGGTCGGCGGAGTGTCCGGGAGTTACTGAACACACCGGTTACTAAAGAACAACTTCTTCGCATCATGACCGCAAGTGGTTGGGCTCCATCAGCACATAATGCGCAGCCTTGGCGATTCTTCATTTTACAAGCAGATGAAAAGAAAACCCGACTCGCATTGGCAATGGGCGCTGTATTTCGTAAAGACTTGGAAGCGGATGGTGAAGACGCCATGATCATTGAGAATCTAGTTCAAGCGTCGATTGAACGATTCTCTTCTGCACCCGTATTGATTATTGCATGTCTGACCATGGAATCTATGGACAAGTATCCCGATAGAAAGAGAAAGCAGACAGAGTATATCATGGCGGTGCAAAGTGTGGCAGCCTCGGTTCAGACTCTTCTCCTTGCAGCCCATGCGGAAGGTTTAGCAGGTTGTTGGTTCTGTGCACCTCTATTTTGCCCAGAAACCGTCAGGCAAACCTTAGGACTTTCAGATGACCTGCATCCACAAGCGTTGATATTATTGGGGGAGGCTGCTGAGACGCCAGACCCCCCAAGTCGTCAGTCATTAGAGGAGTATGTCATGTTCATTGGAGAGGAGGTTTGAGTCAATGACAATTGTTGCTCTAGCGGGAGGAGTGGGGGCGGCTCGTTTCCTAGAAGGGCTCGTGCAAGTGATTGCATCTGAACAACTCACAGTCATCGTCAATACGGGTGATGATATGGCGAATTTCATGGGATTGTACATCAGCCCAGACATTGATATTGTCACCTATACGCTCGCAGGAATTGTGGACCCAGAGAAAGGTTGGGGTATCAAAGGGGATACTTTTCATGCTTTGGATGTGCTGCGGCAGTTAGGGTTTGATACTTGGTTTGCCCTTGGAGATCAGGATTTGGGAACACATCTTGCACGCACAGCGATGTT
>JBHLPI010000124.1:0-5315 GCA_048939595.1 Promethearchaeota archaeon
CGCACTCGGAGCGTCGCGGTCACCAAGGGCATCGCTTCTTTGAGTTGCTCCTCGATGCTTGGCGCTTGGAGACGAGCTAGTGCGTCTGATTGAGCTCTCCCAGACGCCGACGCTTTCTCCGTTGCCATCGCTCATGTTACCTCATTGAATTTCATTGATGTTCATTCATTTTCATTTTTGCACATATAAAGCTTCGCATGTTTTCTCCACGTCGTTTACGAGACTTAGAAAAGCGTATTATCAAAAGAACTATGAAAAACCGATACTCAGAACTAAAGGGTCGTGGAAGAGAATTCCATAAAAAAGCCATATACTGGTTATTTTTAAAAAAATAAAATTAAGTCGGTCATTAAAATGTCTAAATGAACATTAAAATGCCCCGTTACCTTTCTTAAAATACGCGCGGAGAAATTCCCAACGCCCTCATTGGCTAGCTAGCGCGCCATATCGAAAATCGAGGATGAAGCCTACTCGCCTTTGGCTTTAGACTCAACTTCAGGTTCGGGTGGTTGGGCAAGAATTGATTCTTGAGATAGATAGGTGAGTAACCGAAACCGCTCGGAATCGAGGTGCAAGAGGCTTCGTAGGTGTTCAAGCGTGAAATGTTGAGCGCTTCGCCGTAATTCCATGAAGCTGGCGAGTTGCACTCGGAGTGTATCAAATTGCAGTTCAAGAAGTTTTGCCTGGAGGGCAACGTCGTCTTTAGCCATTTCAAGGGCTTGTTGGGCAAGATCCATACTCGGCTGATTTGAAGGAGCAATAAACACAGGTGATTTCTTGGATAGATTCACAAACAGATAATGCTCTAAGTTCTGAGGAGTCGTCAGGCTTCGATAGATTTTCTCAGAGACACCGAGAAGCGTAGGCCGTTTACGTTGTTGTTCCTTTCGGCTTTGGAGGATTCCTTGGGCAGTTTCAAGATCTGTTATTCCAAGCATGTTGGGGACTGTGAATGGGAGAACGTTGTCGATGGCTTCGCTGAGTTCTTGAAATTTCTTATTCTTGACACCTGTGATGATAATAGCGTTGCCGACCAGGATGTTGAGGAGTACTACATCTAAGGTTTCTTCAAAGACCTCAAGAATGTATTCAGCGGAGGATATTCGCCGTTTGGCAACTTGTGACCGTTCGTTATGTGCTTCTAGGGCATCATTTATGATTGGGAGGAAGGATTGGAAGGGTTTGACATCACCATTCCATTTTTCGAGAAGCGGTTCATATTGAGCATAAAAAAGGACGTTAAGACTATGCAGGACCGCTTGAACTTCAAGTTCATCAGCATTCCCGTCCGCTAAACCTACCGTAATAAGACCAATCGGGGCTTCGCTTTTGTTTTTATTGCCTTGTTTCTGAGGAGCCGAAGAGGAGGTTTTATCATACACATCATAGTGGAACCTGTACTCCCCAGCTCCGATGGTGCGGATCTCTTCTGCAATTGCTTCATGTCCAAACTCACGGATCGCTGTGAGAAGTCCAGTTAGCAGTGTTTGTTCGAGTTTCACAACTGGTGAGCTGTGCGAAACAAGGGTTTCACCGGATTGAAGAAAAATGAACACCGAATGTAATGTCATTGATTTCACTGCCCTTTTTCCAAAGACCCTTTAGGATGCTCTAAAAGTAGCGTGGATTCTGAGCAATTAAAGGTTTCCGCAATCATATGTAAAAATCTTCAAACATATGTGAGATACTGACATTAGTCTTAAATCAAACCTAGGTAACAAACACCTGTAGAAAAGTGCCTATATCGAGTGAATCCGACATGTCAGATGAAGCACTAAGTAACACCCTCCGCTCCTTATCTGAGGTGATTGGCATCTCAGGGTTTGAAGATGATGCACGAACCCTTATTCATCAAATAATTGAAGACTTAGTCGACGAAGCATGGGTTGATCCTCTCGGGAATCTTTTGGCTATTCGAAAAGGTTCTCAAGAAAATACACGAATTCTGCTTGATGCACATATGGATGAGATAGGATTTATTGTCCGCTTCATTCATAAGAACGGATTTCTGCGACTAACACCAATTGGTGGTTGGGATCCACGCATTCTTCCTGGGCATCGAGTGATACTTCGTCCTCATGGAACAGATTCTGCCACTCAGATTTTTGGTGTAATCGGAGCGACCCCTCCACACCTAACCACGGCTAAAGAACGAGAGAGAGTAATTGCAATTGATGATCTATTTGTGGATATTGGTATTCAAACAAAAGATGCTGTTGAAGCTATGGGTGTTCGCATTGGAACTCCTCTGACTGTATGGCAGCCTTTTGTTGAGCTCCCAAATGACACAGTATCTGGTAAAGCTTTTGATGACCGAGTTGGTTGCTTGATTATAATCGAAGTCTTGAAGCAGTTAGCGAAATCCAAGAATCACAAAGCAACCATTGCAATGAATTTCGCGGTGGCTGAAGAAATCGGAGGTCGTGGGGCTCGAACGGGGGCTTATACTCTAGACCCAGATGTTGCTTTAGCTCTCGAATGTACCTCTGCGGGTGATATGCCAGGTATCCCCAAACATAAATCTCCTACAGCATTAGGAAAAGGCCCAGCAATTACTGTAGCAGACCGATCACTAATAGCACATCCAAAGGTTCTAGCATCCCTGGAGACGGTAGCGAAGCAGGAAAATATTCCTTATCAATATAAACAACCATTAGGAGGTGGGACAGATGGAGGACCCATTTCTCAAAGTCGTAAGGGAGTTCCAACAGGTGTTGTTTCTGTTCCCTGTCGATATATTCATTCGGCAATTTCACTGCTTCGCTTAAGTGACATCAAAGCTGCTGTTGATTTGGTATATGGGTTCACTCATTCATGGAAACCTTAGGAGGCGAAAGATAGGTGGATATTCCAACTGTTGAGGATTTGTTACGGGGTGAAAATAATATCTTTTTGGCAACTGTGGAGCAGGATCAACCCCGGGTGCGACCAGTAACATTGGTTGAAAATAGTGGAGAGCTGTTTGTTCTTACTGGTTCAGCTGATGCAAAAGTTGCACAAATCAAAGAAAATGTAAAGGTTGAGGTAGTTCGTCTTATTCGGTTTGAGGATGGCGGTGGCTATGTCCGTTTTTCAGCTGTAGCAAAAATCATTGAAGACCCCAAAATTCGGACCCGATTAGCCAGTTCAACCTCATTTTTCTCAAATTATTTCAAATCAGCAGATGACCCGAAGTTTGCATTAGTCCAACTAATACCTAAAAGAATTGAGTACTTGAAACCTGGAAAAATGTATCCGGATCTAGTTGAAAGACTTGAATTCACAACTGAATAATCGGATTTTGATGCACAGGGTAACCTATTTCAATGGGAGTAAATACTGGTTCTTTAGTGGGATATCACGAGTTTAGCAGGATTCTGTTGACAGAACTGGTGTGGATGCGGTGATTTAGCACGATGGAACCGAATAGCATTGGTACAGAGGTTCCCAGTCCAAGTATACAACCGTCGCTTAAACTCGAAGGGTTCACGATTAAGGTTGAAGGTGAAGAAATCCCTCTGTACAGTGGATCTGTCGACTACTGGCGAATTCCTGCAGAAAAATGGGATCAGATACTTGAGCGAATAGTTGGTATAGGCTTTCGCATCATATCATTGGCGATTCCTTGGAATATCCATGAAATAGCTAGTGACCTCTTTGATTTTGGCACGACCAATAAGCAACGTGATTTGGAAGGATTCCTTACACTCTGTCGAAATAGGGACCTTTATGTTATTGCCCGCCTTGGACCCTGTGTAAATGAAGAACTCAACTATTTTGGATATCCAAAACGGATCTTATATGACCCAGACATTCAAGCACAAAGCGCATATGGTACTCGTGTCATTATTCCAGCGACTCCTAATCCATTTCCCATGCCAAGCTATGCCAGCGAAAAATTCTATGACGAAGTCTCTAAATTCTTTGATGCAGTGTGCCCAATTATTACACGTCATCTCGCGCCTGGAGGTCCTATCATTGGGATTCAAGTCGACAATGATATTCCCCGCATTTTCATGAATGGAGCATTCAGTGCGGATTATTCGACACACGCTATTCGATGGTACCACGAATTTTTGACCAGCAAGTATCCTTCAATTGGTGGACTCAACCGGGCATACCGCACACGATACAATGACTTCATAGATATCGAACCCCCGCGAGCGCTAGCAGCAACAGAAAGGGAAGCTCTGTCGCGTTACCTCGATTGGATGGAATTCCAGGAATATTATGTGAGTCTCTCGATTAGCGTTCTCGCTAGCCTCCTTTGGTCTCGAGGAGTTCGTGGGATTCCAACCTCACATAGTGTTCGTGTTGCTTATCCCGTCCTTCCACTCAATGTGGCCAAAAGCGAGCGGGAACTGGACTTTCAGGGTGTTAGTCTTTACCTCGATCGATCTCAATATGATATCATGCGGCGGAGCGCATTGTATCTTTGCGCTGTAAGTCGTTTACCATACATATCAGAGAGTGGAATGGGCATATGGCCATGGGGTCCAGGATTACAAGCGAGTGATCAACAGTTTGCCCTGCTTGTTGCAATGATGTATGGTTTTCGTGGGTTCAATGCTCATATGTTGGTTGGACGCAATAGATGGCTAGGAAGCCCAATTTCCCCACAGGGGGCAACTGACGATATTCAGTTCACCTTTCTAAAACGACTGCTTGAAATTCTTAATTCCCAGGAATTTCATAACTTACATCGAAATATTCCTGTTTTGTTGCTTCGGAATTTTGAATATGAGCGGCTTCATCGGATGTGCGCGAATTCGAGCTGGCTTACTCATTTGCTGGGCATCCCCGATGAGTTACTACTTAGTAATCGGACCTTCAGTTATACAGAAACAATACAGAAAGCCTATCCTGCTTTGTGGAACGCATTCTACTGGGGATTGACCCGCTCTAAGATTCCCTTCGCAATTGGAGACACCGAAATGGATCCTCCTGCGCTTAACAGTTACCAAGCACTAATTATACCTAGTTTTGATTTCATGTCTGAAGAATTGCAATCAAAAATAGGTGACTTCGTGGAACGTGGAGGGACAGCCATCCTTGGACCGGAATTACCCTATTTAGGAACAGATATGCGAGGTTGTACACACCTTGCTGACCGGGCAGGGATTCAACCTACCACGACCCGGCGTCCTTTGGTAGGTTTGCATGACCCCTTCAGCCTGTCAAACAACAAGGTGCGCGTGGGGAATCGAGTTGCTGGAGGATTAACCGAGCTTGGCAAAGGCAATGTCGTTTATCTTGGTGTTACACTTCCACCCACCCTTGATCGAGAAGATGCCCTTGATGCTGAAACGGTCATTACGCAATCATTGAAGCATCTA
>JBHLPI010000125.1:0-5239 GCA_048939595.1 Promethearchaeota archaeon
GGACCCTCTTACAGACTGTAGTGGAAGAGGAAAAAAGTGTTCTGTTAGCTCTGAAACCAAACCAGAATTGGGTCTTGTGATTCAAAAAAGCATGTGACTATTGAAACTCATCGATACTACGGGAAAATTACTGCTTATTTTTCGAATAGGAGAGACACGGGAAGTCTATAAGGGTGTGCTTTCAAAGGCAATACACACGCGAGGTTATGATAATGTTTTCTGACCCACCTCAAAAAGAACCAGACAACTTTGAAAATGAAGAGGAATCAGAATCTCCGGAAACGGTTCAAATCGAGCCTGTCGCTGAAATTGTAGGGAAAACTACGACACATACGCTTAGAATACGCGTGTTGAAGCAGGGAGAAGTGGGTCGAAATGACTTTCTATCAATAAATCACCGAGGAGAGGAGTATTTACTTCTCTGTAAAGAATTGACACGTGAGAAGAGGTCAACCTTAGGACAATGCAGTGTTATCGGACCCATGCCTCGAACCCCGTTCAATCCTGAAATGATGATCTATAAGGCTACACCACGTACAGTGAGTGAAGCATTGGGGATCGATATTCCTCTCGAGGAGGGAACCTATGTTGGTCAAATCTCAGGAAATACTATACCAGTTCAATTACCTGTACAACGGCTAGGTCGTCTCTTTGTAGTGGGAAAGACTGGCAGTGGGAAAAGCTATACGACCGCGGTAATTATGGAAGAATTTCTCAAAAAAGGCATCCCGATAGTAGTACTTGACCGGCATGGAGAGTATTCGAGTCTAAAAATTCCTGCCGAAGTAGGAAGTGAACGCTTTGAGGTAGAACCACGTAGCTATGAGATGAGTGTTATCGAGTTTGCAGACTTGCATGCCAATCCAGGAGCAGATCTACCTATTGAAGCGCTCCTCGGAACACATCCTAAGGATTTAGTTGTATCAGGACAGGGAACTATCATCAACTTTCGAGGTCTTGATTTAGGTGTTCAGGAGGCTCTTTCACAGGAAATCCTTAGCGATTTGTATCATGCGGCTGTTAATCGAGAAATCCCTCCCTTCTATTGTTTTGTAGATGAAGCCCATACCCTCGCTCCGAATCGTGGAAAAGCAGCCACCACGGGTATGATGCGCTTATTCGCGCAAGAAGGACGCAAATTCGCAGCTAACTTAGTTGTAATTACCCAGAAACCACAACTCCTAGATACCACCGTCAGGAGCCAAGTTGGCACCTGGATTATCCACCAGCTCACTGATATTCGGGACGTTGATATCACCGTCTCCAGCACTGAAGGACTTTCGAAAGAATGGGCAGAAGACATTCAACGCTTAGATACAGGTCAGGTTGTTGTGGCAGGTGATGCTGTTGAAGTGCCTGTTTTTGTAGATGTGCGAAGCCGAGAAACCACTCATGGAGCAACGGGTTTTAACCCGCTTGATTTTGCGGAAAAACAGACCCTTGAGGAGTTGGAAAAACGGCGTATCCGGCTGCGAACAGATTTTGCTGGACGAATCAAAGCAGCCGTTGAGCGGTTTCAGCAATTGACAGAGGGGGCAAATGGTGGCCAGATGCCACAACAGGTTAGTGCGTTACGTTCAGAGCTTCAAGCTGCAGAACAAAAACTGCATGACCTTCGTGAGGACAATTCGAAACTCACAGCCCAAATTCACAAACTCGAAGCTGAATTAAAGAAGGCAGAGAAGAAATACCAAAAAGCAATGAATATCGCCGAACGTGCTTTAGCTGAATTAAAAGGCCGGTAGTTAATAGCAAGAGCCTTGAAGCATTATTTTGCTTGCCACGCTTTTGTCGTGACTTTCTCAACAAGCCCCTTAGCTTGTAACTCGTTCAATGATCGGATAATTTCATTTCGTGGTACATCCACTCCACCGGTTCCTCTGATGATAGTTTGGATGGCACGTGGTCGTTGAGGACGTTCGCGGATAGTTTCTAAAACAGCTGCTTGAAGAACAGATAACTTGGCACGCTTCTTAGAGCCTTTTTTCTTGGGCTTTTCCTCTTCAAGGGGTTTTTGATCCTCCTCATCGAGGACTTCTTCAATAGGTTCACTTGGGGGAGCTTCCTTTTCTGGTTCTTCAGCTTCAGGCTCTTCTGACACTTCTTCTTTCTCTGACATTTGCATCACCACGTTTTTTCATGGGATGTAAGTGGATGGCGCGACCTCTGTTCACAGTGGGTCATTTAAATTTTCTCCTACTCCTGTACCCACCATTACATAATTTGTAGCCTAAGCCGTAAGGTTGAAATACGGGAAACATAATCGACGGTCTCGCCTGATAGGTTGGTTGTTCGCGGTGTCACGTCGACAACGGAAAGGAAAGAAACAAAAGCAAAAGCGTCTCGAGAAAGTACCAGAAAAACTCCAGCGGAAACGAGACCGCCAGGAAAGGCAAAGACCCCGTAGAATGCCAGGTTGGGTCCGGATAGGACTGGTTGTCGCGCTAATTACCATCATAATTGGGGGCAGTGCTTGGGCTTATATCAATCTGCTACCAGAGCCTGAGCCAATTCCGCCGACCCAAGGTGCACTGTATATTCTCCAGCAGGACACCTTTTTTGTATTTATCAATGAATCAGGTCAGGTTGAAATTAATTACCTGATAAGCCGTTATGCTGGAGGAACATTCGGAGGAGAACAACCACTAAACCTCACCATTTCGCGGGCCTTCGACGACGATGTGAATTTTACAATAATTGATCCTTATGTGTTCTATGACTACTATGGGAATGCCTACCATATCCCCCCTGAAATCGATGCGAATAGTATCAGTTATGTTGTGGAAAATATTCATCCAAACATGCAATTTGAATTTGAAAGACGCACACTTAGAGGACACAGTACCATGTCAGGGTATTATTCTCTCTTTTGGGATTACCTTCTGAATAGTAGCGAAAATGCTTGGCTACAAACCGATACGATGGATGATATGTATACATTCACCTTTGATATCCGACCAGAAAATGATACAATACCCTACAATACTCCTACAATTGTCCACTGTAATGTAACCTTCAACACCTTGCAAACGGAAGATACCAATATCTATAACTGGGGTGAGTCGATGCTTATCTTCCCGAAAAATGTCTATAATGGTACGACACTTTTGGCAAATATGACGGTGCACGAGGTTTATCGCATCGGAAGCCTTGTGACCCCCCCGCTGAACCCATACATTGACAATGAAACCCACATTGGATTTAAAGCAAATCCAATTACGACCTCGATGTCACAAAATCAGTCGTGGGGATACGCTTTTGATTTGAATGTGACCTCTTTTACAAACTCGTCTTTTTGTCTCATAGATCTTACAACACCACAGAATGAATTCTTCATGCAAACCGGTTATACGGGGATCGTTGCTGAACAACCTATGCACTTCCCCAAAGCCCAGATTGATATTGTAACTCCGTATCTAACGCAACAGAAGAAAAACTATACAGATATCATATTTCGTTTTCCCGAAATATGTGTAGATAATGAGACAGTATTCTACAATTTACCCCCAAATGCCTTTGGACCACGAACATTATCTGTAATCCAACCTATAAATCATGAACCAAATTCACAGTCTATAACCATCATCGATGTAATTGCTAAGGATTCAAGTGATCTTTGTTTAGAAGTAATCTCATGGTTTACGGATTTGTGGCGTCAACTGCTAATCGGGTAAGTATTGAAATCACTTTTGGGTAATCCTCAATCAATAGCAGTGATTTCCTTAAGGAGCTTAAGCAGCTCCGAGATTTTAAAAGCCCGACATTTGTTAGGGATAATGAACAAATGTGTAGGAGATGCAGAAATGCCTTCTGAAGAAAAAGACCTCGATGAAGCCTACTCTCGCTATGGTAAGCGACTGAAAGATAAAATAGTAGCTAAAGACCCCACTAAAGATAAGGAACTTCAAGCTCGCCTTGAAAACGTTGATCGTCATAGTCCTGTAAAATCAGAGTTGTTCTCAGACTCAGAGACCCGTCTTCAACAGCTTAAGGAAGAATTTCATATTGAAGTCCAGGTCCCTCAAACGCTTCAGGAGTATATCGTATACCTTCTTGCTCAAGGCCATGTGGGCGAACCTACCAGCACCACGGTTTCCGTTGCAGATTTGTATACAGAGATTCATGATGTGAATGAATATCGAAAATTATCAAGGAAGAAATTCGAAAAGGCGTTAAAGCAATTAGAAGCGGACAAAGCCGTGCAGTTCACAGAGGTTCAGGGCACTCGCATGGTACGATTGCACAGTCAGTTTCTCAGCGAGGATGAGGCAGCCATATTAGATATCGCAGCGCGTAAAGAGGGGAAGGTGTCAATTGAGCAGATTATGGTGTCCACTGGTTGGACACAAGCCCGAGTTCAATTTGCATTGGACACGTTGATAACCAAAAAGATGGTAGTTCGAAAGAAAAGTTTTACTCGTGGAACTCGCTACCAGTTATCAGATGGAACCTAAACACTCCATTTCACTTATACATAACCCTCTATTGTTTTAAATAGAAATTTGTGGATAAAACACCTGGTGCAAAATCAGTGAGTACTGATTGTTTAGAATCCCTCCGCGGCAATCAAAGACCATTTGACGAGAGCCCCCATCGAGATATTCGCCGCGAGAAACGTCTCCTTCGCCAGGCTATTGCAATATCAAGTGGAACCCATCGAATTCGGCTACAACGTGAATTAGCCGCCCTTGAGAATTATGAGCGCGATAAACGTGAAAAACTTCTAAACCAATCCAATCTCGCCTAGCTTAAACTCATGCCTTTTTTCCGGTTTGAGCATAAAGGATTAGTCTTATCAGTTATTTTGTTTATTGTCAACATGACTCATTTCACCTTTTGGAGATATGGGGTGATAGACTGTGGGTTGTGTGATCGCAATCTCTGGAACGCCTGGAACGGGCAAATCCAAGGTTGGCACCCTATTAGCGCAGAAACTAGACGTGGAAATCCTTGAACTAGGTCAGATAGTCAAGGAGTTCGAATTACATCAGGGTGTGGACCCGCTTCGTGAAACGCTCATAGCAGACATCGACAGAGTTGAAGATTATCTCAATCATCTGTTCCAGACTCAACAAAAAGAATCGATTATCATTGGACACTTTGCCGATGTCGTTCCTGGAAAACTCCTGAAAGTACTAATTGTTCTTCGGTGTCATCCGCTGATCCTCATAGAAAGATTAGTTAAACGTGGATGGACTTCAGAGAAAATCTTGGAAAATATCCAAGCAGAAATCCTTGG
>JBHLPI010000040.1:0-16746 GCA_048939595.1 Promethearchaeota archaeon
TCAAAAAAACCACGACGCAACTAGTCCTTGATTAATCCCCACACTGACAAATGCTGAAAAAACCAAGGTGTTTTAAAAAAGTGGTAAAGCCTCGTCATTTAGACGAGGCTTGGAGTGCTAGAGTGGAATGTAATAGATGTCTGCCCAGATGGCATCACAGAAGTAATGTAGAGCGTAAGGAACTGGCCAGTAAGCGGTCATACCAACGCGGATTTTAGTATGCATTCGCCAGTGACCCGTTGTGCCTTCGACCCAAACTGATATGTCATCGTATTGAGTTTTGCTTGAATCAAAGGTCGAACCGCTTTTCGTCCATGTCTTCAAAATGGTTCCTGTGAACCATTCGACATGATGAACATCCCAGTCAGTCGAATCGTATTTTCTATCCCAATAACTATCCCAGCAAAACATCTCATCG
This sequence comes from Promethearchaeota archaeon, assembly GCA_048939595.1. Taxonomy (GTDB): domain Archaea; phylum Asgardarchaeota; class Hermodarchaeia; order Hermodarchaeales; family Hermodarchaeaceae; genus Hermodarchaeum. The sequence goes on from JBHLPI010000040.1 coordinate 419, forward strand.
AAGTGCCAAACCACTTTTGTAAAGAGATCTGGCACCGCACCGCCATACCAGTCAGTACAAAGCCAAAAGGTAATATCGATGCGATGGTAATTGGTACCAAAGAGCCAAGTGGCCGGTCGGTGGTAATCGATATCATCTGCCCATTGAATACGCCAAAGTGAGGCCCATCCTGACCACTGGCCAACATGGACCTGTTCATTGTAAATTATTGCAGTTTGAGAAGACTCAGCGGATGCTAAAGGCATAACCACGAAGACAGCAGCTATTGCCAAGGCTAAAACTAGCACTGTAACACGTTTATGATGAATGATGTGAAATACCCCCTATTCCATTTCATTGCGAGGTCTATTATCTCGCATTCCGATGATATGAGAATCATTTAATATAAATTTATGGAACCGGGCGTTTCTGCGGGGCTTGGGATTCATCAGGAGCGAAAGTTGGAGTGTAAGGGCTGGGTTCGCCCCCCCCCCAAAGTGTCATAATAGCATTTTTCAGAGTTTTTTCTAAAATCCCAGCTTGTTCCGTCTAGCTGTGAAAAAGGGGGGTAAGGGGGATGATGGATTACAAAGTTCGATTTCGAGGAAGAGTATAATAGAAGAATAATTGTCACTAGCTAGAATCCGCTTGAATTGAAATGTTCTGTCTTTCTGTATTGTAAGGGGGAGAACCGCTTTATTCTCCACTAGCGGTTAGATATGAGATGAGGTAGCGATGTAGATGTATGTAGTTAGCTACCTATGGAGTTCGCACACAGAAATTTTGAGCTAGCCTTCTGCCCCAACAATCATTCGTGCTATGATCCAGACTATTAACGAGATAGCAGAATTGGCGATGAAAAAAGCGAGAGAATGACGTGCCAAGACATCCAACCAACCATTCCCATCATCCAGAGAATCGTCACCACGCAAGCGAGGATGACACTCATCAAGAGAGTTTCGAGCAGTTTACGTTTTGCTCGATAGCGTCTACTCAATCCCTGTTTCCCTCCCGAAGTTTCTGAATGGCCTCGGCGAAGCTGCTGTTCCGTGATTCCGGTAGTTCGACCACGCCTTCGACTTTTATGTGGAACTAGCAAAACGCAGCAACTTCGTGAACCGAGTCAACGTGCCCTGCACTCAGAGCCAGATTACAGGTTGGCACACGAATCAAGCGAAGGCAGGGAAGTATATGCTGAAGTTTTAGCGTGACCTCCTGATTTTCAAAAAATCTATACACGCGAGTTCTAGCCCCACAGGCTAGAATCCGTGAAGGTTCGTGCGATTAAAAAAGGCAAAAGGTGGGGGTAAGGCATTGAACCGATGTTCTATATCCGTACCCCGTTGAAGCACCAGAGAAACGGAGATGGGTATCAACCGAAGATGCTAGCGCCTCATAGCTAGAATCAATACCACCATAAAATAAAGTTACTTATTGAACTTACCGTCTACTTGTTCTTTTTTGGTTGAACCCAACTAAGATAGAGAATATTTAAGGTTGAAATTTATAGGAGTATCTTATTGGTAGAGGGTGCCCTGTTGTGGTGCGATTTCAAAAATCTCAACTCTATGTTCTTTGGTTAATCCTCATTTTAGCCCTCTTCTTTGCAAATTGGGTTGGACTTCGAGATCGATACCTCACAAATGTATATCCAACAAATAATGTTAGCCAGGTTGCGGTGGGAGAACTCGATATTTTGAAACCAGGCTTAGAAATGGCCTATATTACCCCAGAAACTGTGAATGTGATTGGGGGACTTACATCAATTTCATGGCAAAATACTTCTTATCGGAATTTGAATTGGGAGACAAATCCACTTATCGCCTTAACTGTAGGGGATTATGATAGCACTCGGAAGGGTGATGAAATGGCAGTTCTGTGTCAGAATGGTACCCTATTCATGGTGTACCGTGGAGTCACCCGATGGGAAATATCGAGGATTGGAAGCTTACCTTATGAACCTCCAGTCTGGACGACCAATATGATGTTTTCTGGGCAGCTCATCTCAACCACGGATGGACACGAAATCGCCATTGTAGGGCAGTACTTTAATTGGTCAACGAGCAGCACAACAGGGCGAATTTATGTAGCCAGCCGATTAGCAAATTTAACTTGGCATATAAACCAAGTTCACATAGAATCGACACCCTTGATATGTGGGGCGGCCGGAGATGTGGATAGGTCTCATGTTGGTGAAGAATTACTTGCGGGAGGAGTAGATACTGGTGTTTTCTTTCTAAGCTATAATAACGGATCTTGGGATGAGGAGCGGCTTATCCAATGGGTTGATCCAATCCGTTCAATCGCGGTTGGAGATTTTATGATTCATCCTTCGGGGAATGAAATCGCCTTAATAAGAGATCAGGATATCTTCGTGTATCGCGAGCTAAATGATGTCTGGACACCCAGTACAATCTGGTCCGCAGAGATTACGCAAACGGGCATGGATTCAGTTTTCATTGGAGATATTGACCCCTTTAGTCCAGGACAAGAAATTCTGGCTATGGGCACCACTAGTGAAACAGGTGAATCGGTTCTGGTTGTCTTGAAATATGGCTTACTATGGCTTCCGAGTTTTCTCTGGAATCTTGGGACACATCCTGCTAGCGTTGCCGTCTCGAATTTTGATTTTAATCGGATTGGCGCAGAAGTTGTTGTAGCGTACATTTCTCATACTGTGGTGCTCTCTGTACCAAGTATAACTGACCGAACGTTTCGTGCTAGTCAGACTGTGTTACTTCCAGCTTTATTGTTCCTTCCAGGTTCTTTGATCCTCTTTGCGCTAGCCGATTATGTTGGTCGTGTCGGGGAAGCCCGTCGACGAAGACGAGCATTGGAGATGATTGCGAAAGGGTATGTGAAATGCCCCATCTGTAAACGCTTCATACCGAAGGACAAAGCTGACGCTCACAAGCGATATCATCGAACGGAGCAGTTTCGGTAGAATCTGTTAGTCTTTGAGAACTTGGCTAGGAAGCTCTTGAAGGATTTGAATTGCTTCGCTAATGATATTATCGATGAGCGAAGCAACTGTTGGTAGGTCACTAATCCGTCCTGTGATTTCACCACCAAACATCAGTGCTAAATCTGATTTTCGATCTAATAAATCTATGAAACCGTCTTGTTCTAATTTGAGAATCGCTTTATTCGATTCAACAGGATCACCTAAATAGAAACGTGGAACATCACCCAAGGTTTGTTCCACAAGCATTTCTGCTCGTTGATTACGCAGAAATCGCATTGGTCCGAATAACCCTCGCCCCACCAAGGTTTGTCGTTCCTCATGTGAAATAATCGCTTTCTTCCAGATGTCTTCAAAGTCTGCTTCTTGAGTGGCTATGAAGCGAGTACCCATTTGGACACCGACCGCACCTAGACAAAGGGCTGCAGCGAGTGAGGCTCCGTCACTAAAACCCCCGGCGCCTACAACCGGTGTGTTGACTGCTCGGGTCACAGCGGGTATAAGAACCATTGAGTGGACAGGATCCCAAGATACATGAGCACCTCCTTCATGACCCGATGCCACGATCACATCCGCTCCTGAACGTTCAGCTTTCTTGGCATGATACACGGAGGGAACCACATGAATCCATATCAGCCCATGTTTTTTGACTTCACCCCAAGGAGCGGGATTCCCTGCGGATGTCACGAGTACACGGAGTTGTCGTTCGATATCAGAGTCTGCTTTACGAGCTTCAATGACCTGTTCCACAAACATTTTCGAGGCTAGTACAAACTCTGCGGCTACCGGGACATTTACCCCGAAAATCCCTCGAGTCGTTTTGGTTCCCTTTGCCACGGCTTCCATTGATTTCTGTAAAAGAACCATGGGTGGATCATCACCAAACAAGCGTTTAGCATCGACCGGAGCTGCTTCTGGTAAGAGGGTAGCCGCCATACCAATACTGCTTATCATCCCGAGAGCCCCAGCATTCGCTACCGCGATTGCAAGATCTTCCGTTTTATACGGACCCATGCCTCCTTGCAGAATCGGAATTGAAATGCCTAGTAAATCACAGAGTTCGGTCTGAAGGGACGACATGGTATAGCATGCCGTCTCGTGGTGATTTAAGTCTAGACCTTAGAGAACATTCAGAGCCGCCACTTATTTCTGCGGAACATAGGCAATGACATCAATTTCAATTGCCATACCCTTGGGTAATGCAGCTACGCCAATTGTGGTTCGAGCTGGTGGATCAAGGTCGAAGTAATTACCGTACACTTCGTTCACTTCACCAAAATCCGCCATGTTTGTAAGGTAAATCGTTGAACGGACGACATCAAGAAGACGTCCCCCAGCTTCGGCCAGAATGGCTTTGATATTTTCCATACACTGCCGAGTTTGACCTGCAATATCTTCGGTGACAAACTCACCAGTTTCTGGATTCACGGGGACTTGCCCAGCAACGAACAAGAAATCGCCAGCCCGAATAGCCTGACTATAAGGCCCCACTGGACTCGGGGCTTTTTTAGTAAAAACACGTGATTTCTTCGAAGGCATCTCATCAGCTCCAAAAGAGGAATCGTACCTGCAGAAACGAATCAATGCCTAAGCTTATTATGCTTGCGATATAGGCGTCGCCTCGATTTGGAAAACTTTGACTGAGTGTAACAGTTAAAAAACACATACCAACCTGTGGAACCAGTCTCTTCCCAACCAACCGAGAAGAAACCCGTATAGGATGGAAAAATGCCATGCCACCAAAAGTCGACGAAGCAAAATGCACTGGATGTGGCACGTGTGTCGATGTGTGCCCCAGCGAATGCTTCACCCTCGAAAATAACAAATCAAAGGTCACCGACCCCGACGCCTGTGTTGAATGCGAAGCTTGTGTCGAAAACTGCCCTGAAGAAGCGATTGTCCTTGAGTAGCCAATTAATTGGCTGTGGCTTGGACAGTTTTGCAGGGGTTACTGGATAGCAGGTTCATCGCTTTTATTTTTGAGGGGCACAATATGCAATTGATGCAAAATTCGTCTGTTACCATGTTTTGATATGATAATTGAAAGTAGTGTGGCAGCGATTTGTGATCTTGAATTAGGTTGAAAACTTGTCTAAGGACGTGATGATAGAATTCTAAGCCTAACTAGACGTTGGTGAATAGGCTTGCCTTTTCATCTATGGTATGATTAGACAGGGCTATTGAAATGGTCTAGAATGGGAAATCATCGCCAGGTTGTGGTGGTGGATGATAAAACATGGAGGTTTCACATCGGAGGGTTTGTATAGATTCGGACAGCGGTTGATAAAAGACGGAAAATAATAGCAAGAAATGACGGTATTTTGGAAAAAAGGTCTTTATAGTGCCCTGATTTACCGAATGAGCGCAATTAGAGGAAAATACTGCATATCAGATGCCTATAAGCGCCCAGTTCATCCCTAAAGAGAAACCAAATCAAAAAAAATGTAAAGCTGTTGAATCTCCAGAGCAAAAATATCTTGAATTCAGAGGAAAGATAAGGTTTTTTGGTAGTTGTTAATGGGTGTTATCACTATGACGGGAGTGATTGACCATCCACTTGTTAAAATTGCGGATCGAATAGTAGCGCAAGCACTCCCGAAAAAAGAACGCAAAGAACTGAAACGTCGATTATATGACATCATTCTTTATATTAAACGCGTTGAAACTCAGAGTCTAACCGCCGAGGAAAGGGAACTTATTACACAAGGAAAATACGGTCAGCGTGGACTCGCTGCATCAAGCGAGATAGCCGCAGGTTTTCGAGACCGGATTCGTATCATTGACGAATATAAAATTCAATCAGCCCCTCGCATTTATGAGTTGTTGGAATACGGATTCGAAATCACGTCTCCGCGGACTCTTAGATCAAATGAGGTTGTAATTCTGAAAGAACTTGCAAAAGCCCCAATGACCAACGTAACTCAACTTAGTCGACGATTGAATAGATCCCGCAATTACGTTTCCAAAGTCCTCGGAGAGTTGGAAGAACACTTTGCTTTGTCCCGATCGTATATCGCCAATCGAATCAAATTAAAATTGACCCCATTTAGCTTCTTTTTTCGAACCAAATCTTACACTCATTCAAAATCCCTCGAGTCCATAATCCGGCAATCACCTCCCTTCTTTTTGACCTCCCTTGTTTTTGATGTGACCTTTCGAAATGGTTTCCTTGCCTTTGCCATTCCTTCTCAACAAAGAGCCTTTAGGTTGTTTGAACGTCGAACAAGACAATTGGCCAAGGATTACTGCGTCAAATCGCAGGTGCATCAAAGCGGAGAGAGATTCTGGAATATCCGTTTTGACTATTACGATTCAATCCAAGGTCGCTGGCTAATTCCACCTGAATTGGAGAATCTTTCCAAGTTCCAGTCTTTTATTCAAAAACATGAAATGCCTTTAATGTACACAACATATCTAGAATCAGGAGCTCCTGTGGATTTTGATCGTATTGACTACCTCATCACAAAGGCCAGATTCAATTCTAATAATACTCTTGCAGATATTCAGGAGTTCCTAAAACACTACAATTATCACCTGTCATATAGTGCCCTTTCATCAAGATTCAAGCGTTTGATAAAAGAAAGAATTATCGTTCCTCATCTCTATTTTAGTGGGGCGGGAATTGAAGAGTTCATAGGACTCAGCATTAATTGCACTTCACAAGTTCAACGACAACTCCAATTTTTAGCCTGCTTTTTTCCTCTCAGTTTCACATTCCTCACAAAGCAAGGAATTGTCGTCTTTATTAAGCGTCCCTCAGGATGGGGTGACTTTCTTATGAAATTCATCCAAGAGCTCCCTTCTGTCTTCGACATCGATGACCTTATGATCATTTACCAAGAACGGAATTATGGTAATCGTCTTCAAGAAGAGGTTTATCAACGGTGGAACGAAAAACGACAGTTCTGGGAATTCAGTGACAACGAAATCTAAGGACACCCAGTGGGGGCATTCATTGGAAGTTGAATGCCCCTTTGGATATCTGGGTGTGGTGCCTAATCGCGGCCAATTATTCTAAGCTCAACCCCCCGTGCTGGCTTAGATGGCACGATTGTTATGGAATCTGGTGTGGGAACACCAAAATCCCTTGATAATGCGAGAATGAGGAGCTTGCACACTGCGGCGAGGTGTCGTGAACTTTCACGTTCAGAGAAACGATCAACGCAGAGACGGCGAACTTTGCTCTCGGATACCTGGAGTCCTTCTTCGGTGAAAGAAAAAGGGGATTCAGATCTTTGAGGTTCATGGGCGGGAGTTTCGTTCGTCATTCGGCATCCTATTCTCATCATTCATTAGGCAACTGGAGAAAGAGGAGGGATAACGAGTCAATTTATACTCTTTCTCCAATACCGCCTTCATACCCGATGCTTATAAGGCGGAGAAATGAGCAATCAACGAACCTTATTTTGGAAATTACTAATGAAGCAGGTTAGAAACGATTGTGGGTAGCTTCTAAAGGAGTTTTTTTCGATTTGAAGCGTATTCTTGTCGATTTTGTAGTTGAAATTAAGAATCCCTATCAAAAGATGCGACCAGAGTATCCGGTTTGAACCATTTTTTCTAATGAATCCCCAAACTTTTATCAGCACAAAGAAGAGAAGTGGCGAACTGGAATGAATAGGTACAAAACAGTGCTTTTAGGATGGCGTCAACACATCCTTGAAGCAATTCAAGAGAAACAGACTCAGGAAAACCTGGTAACTCTCTTAAACCAATTGATTGTTTACCAATCTCGTGTTCGAAAACTATCAGTACCTAATCTAGAACCAAGTAACCCAGATGTATTTGATGGCGATTCTACTCCTATCTCACTCGAATTAGCTGCAGAAATTGATGCTCGTTTAAAGCGCCTTGCTAGTTATCGATTAGGAAAGGCTCAAAGAGTTATAGAACTCCTTTTGGCAGGACTAAAGATCGAACGACCCCCTTTATTCAACTCACACCAAATTAATCTCATTTCATTACTCTTTCAGAATCCCGAATTGGGTACAGTCAAACTAGCGAGGAAACTGCATATAAGTCCACGAACAGTGAATAAACAAAAAAGCGTGCTGTTCTCCCAATTTGGAATTCGGACTGCTGCGATCTTCGACCCACATCAACTCGATCTCACCCATCTTGCCGTTCGTTTTCGAACTCACTCACCCCAGGCGTCTCAGGAGCTTGAAGAACGCGTGTTTCATGAATCTGCTTCGTCGGGGGCATTTCCTTTCTTTCAAGGAGTATCCTTTGATGTAAACCAACAAGACGGGTTTCTCTCCCTTTATTGCCCGAACCGAGTCAAGGCAAAAAAGCAGTTAGACCTGTTTATTGAAGAATTGAATGAGTCATTCTTCGAGGAATTTGAGCACTTCACAATCCTAGGATTTTACACAAATTTGAACCTTGACAGTTATGACTATGTCTCAAAATCCTGGCAAATGATATCTGATTTACGGACAGAAGGCACACGGAGATTCCTTGAAGAGCATGGTCCCCAATTTCCCCCACCAAGGGGTTTTACATATCAAATCCAAAGATTCGAATTCGATCAAGCGGATTGGCTGCTCCTTCTCAGCATGTGCCAAGGATTCCTTGAAAGAAAAGAACGAAAGGCTCTGTTAGAAAGATATGGATTTCCATTAGCTGAAAAAACGGTATGGGCTCATGAAAACCGTCTTCGGAAAGCCCAAATCCTGTTCCCCTATTTGGCGTTTAGCCCATTATTCTTGACTGAAATTGTATGTGTTCCAATCAGATGTGAACGAGTAACATTTGACTTTCTTCACCAATTCAGTACTCAATTTGTAATGAGTCGCCTTCTCCCAACTAAAGAGGGTATGATCCTATTTATCGGAGTACCCATGTGGGCCTCAAGTGTAACCAATCAACTCACGCACACTCTTCTCGATATGCCTGGCCTACAAGATGTGAAGATTCTCCGATTAAAACGTGATCTTCCCCTGATTCCTTCGCTTTGCACATACCAACTCTGGAATCCAGCGACTCATAGATGGAAAAATGCTGGTCGGTAATTTCTTACAGCGCACTCAAAGGCTTTAGTCATGGAATTAAAAACTCCCAAGCGACCAATTTCACGAAAACCAAATCGTTAGGATATTGAAGACGACCCCCACTATGATTGGAAGTCTGTCATAATAACCAAGGTATGATCGGAGCCTGGCAAGATTGACTAGTAAGAGTATTATGGCAAAGATAATGTTGAGCCAGCCAATCACTGGATTGGGTAGCACCAACGATAGAAAGAGCATGAAGATAGGAACAAGCATGAGTAAGGCTGCAGCGAACCAGGTGTGCTTTGTTGCTTTTTCGCCAGCCATTTCACCTGGTACAAAATTACCATTAAAGATACGCAACACATCACCCAATAGTTAGGTGAACATAAGGCAAATTTATGTTGCTGAAAGAATTATTTGTAGATCTTCTATTCTTAAATCACCAAGATCGTTCTAAGTGTGGTTCGGTCCTGTACAATTACCGTGCTTTGTAACATTAAGTCCTAAGCAAAAATTAATTGGTGGCACAAAAAAAGCACCACCCGATAGCGGGATGGGGCGTCCTAGAACGAGGACATAAAGGAGGAGAGGGGGAGAGGGGAATGAAAGACACAGGGAAGGAGACCCCATCCTGTCGCCGTTGTGATGTCGTTTTACCTCGTTTGGTATCTTGTGGTTGGAGAACTGTGTTCCTTGTTGAGGTGGAGGGATTGGAAAGGGTGCTTTCTTGAAGTGAAAGCGTTGGTGTTGTGCTCTATTCCACCTCGGGAACTCCCGTTATCCACCTTGGTATAGGTGACACTGAATTTAAAACGTTTCCTTTTACTCTTGAAGTTTTTTTCGGAAATCGAATTAGATTCGGAAAAAATGGCATTCCCTACTTGGTTTTCAGGTGGGACGAGTCTTTCTGCGAACTAGGAGGACAATGGAGCAAGTTAGGGTTAAGCCAATGATGATTGCTGCGAAGGGAAAACCAGGGATGGCAGGTGGTGGCACTGTTGATTCTTGAAAGGTGACACGAAAGATTACAGAGGCGGCATTACCATAAGGATCGACAGCTGTAACGTTCACGCCGTAGGTAATCCCGGTGACACCAGTTGTACTTTCAAGAAGACCCGAGCTGGATATTTGAAAATTCGTAGTGTCGTTAACTAGCCATTGGTCGATTCCAGATCGATCTGTTACATTGAGCTGAAGAATGAGATCAGTTCCGTATTCAAGAATTTGGTCCGAAGGAGTGTTCACCCATGTGGGAGCTGTTGTATCCCGTATTTGGATTTGGAAGCTGGTTGAGATTGTGAAACCGCTAGTATCATTGACATTGACTTGGATTCCATAGTCTCCAACCATTAATGGAGTAGTGTTCTGGATGAGCCCTGTGTTGTCAATGGAAAAGTGGATGGTGTCATTGATCCACCAATTATCAATGGGATTTATTGAAAAAGTGCTGAGCTGGTTAGCAAAGGCATCTCCGAATTCAACTTGTTGGTTTGATGGCAAATAGGTCCATTCAAGGGGCAAGTGTCCGGGGACAAGATCAAACGCTTCAAAGAGGTACCGACCCACATCGGTGAGATGGTTAAAGGTTGGAAAGATAGTAGAGGTGTTATGATAGACAAGGAGCGGAACAGGTGTGGCGGTGTGATATGTATTGGTGAATTGATAGTCTAACACGGGATTGGTCATGTTAACCCAAAGACCGCCAGTTTCATGGTCTGCGGTCACAATGAGAAGGGTACCTGCATGAGTTTGCGCGTAATCATAGGCAACTTGAACGGCTTCATCAAAAGCAATAGTTTCACCAATTGTCCGATTAATATTCCAATCGTGGCAAGCATGGTCAATGCGTCCGCCTTCCACCATCAGGAAAAATCCATCAGTTTCTCGATCAAGGATTTGAAGTGAAGCATTAGTCATTTCTGCAATGTGGGGTTCAAGGAGGGGATCGCGATCATATTCGTAATTCATTGAGCCATCAGCGAAAAGACCGAGTAAGTGATCATCGCTAATACTGGAAAGCATATCATTACGATTCTCAACAATTGTATAACCAAGACTTGTTGCAGTTGCAAGGTGATAACTAAAGAATGACATACCCCCACCCAAGAGAACTTCAATGCCTTTGGAGATCTGCTGTCCTGCAATCGTTTCTTGATCAGCCCGATGGGGGACATGGGCGGCAAAAGGTCCACCAGTTCCATGAGAAATAGGTGTAGTGGTCACGATGCCAGTTGCCTTTCCTAAAGCTTCTGCAGCCTCAATGATAGTGGTTAGGATTTCACCCCCCGGAAGCATGGACACCATGTTATTATTGGTACGGTTCCCAGTTGCCAGAGCTGTCGCAGCCGCTGCTGAATCAGTCACTGCACTATCGAGAGAATAGGTTGCGATATCGCCTAAATGGGTTAATTCATCCATGGTGAGGTTGATAGTTGGGCCAAGCCACTTCTTAGTCGCATTAATTTGTGCCCAACTCATTCCATCCCCAATCATGAGAATAATATTATCAAAAGGAGCAGCAGGAGGGGGAATCGCTTGATCCTCTGATGTATCGATTACTAGAATTGGATCCATGATCATGGAAATCCAAGGAGTAAGTAAGAGAGGGAAGAGAAGGAAAGTAAAGGTAAAGAAGTGGAGTTTTCTCAATTGCATACCGCCTCAGAGGGGTAATTTCAGCTTCAATTAATTATAAGTCATTCGAAACGAGTAAAAAGAATCTAACTTCTGATGAATGGGTATTGAATACCGAGGGATTTTTTAAGATTGAAAATAGAAGGTGGTGTGGAGGGTTCTCTTGGAATGTTAACAATTGCTGAAACCCCCCTACATTTCGGATTACTGGCGTTGCTTAGTGCACTCTCTTTAATACTGGTATTAATGGGCATTTATGCCTTCGTGAAAAGTGAAAAGAAAGATCGACAAGGATTCTCATTCTTCCTAGCAGGATTTTTTGCATTTTTCACCTTTCTAATTCTAACCATGATGATCTACAATCTTCCGGCAGTCTCCACCGCTGAACAGCTTCTCCCGTACTATCTTGGTGCTTGGATGGCCGTGTCAATGTTCGGATTCTTCATTATTTTTCACCAATTTGATTCGAAAATTTACAACGAACAACGATGGCTGATGTACCTTCCCTTCATTGGAACACTTTCTTTTCTTGTGATCCTTTGGATAATCACAACGCCTACTTCAGTGATTCTTGTCTCAGATGGTGTGATGACCTGGCTCTCGATGCCCCCAATAGTCATGGGTTACGGTGGTGTTCTCGCGCTCTTCTACTTCGTCCTCGTTCCCTTCTATACGGTCTACAAAGTGAATCAAGTGCCTGAAAATCCATTCAAGACATGGAATTGGCTAGCGCTGGTAGGTTTAATCCTTTGGTTCATCGCAGCCATGATGATGGTCCTGGTCCTGTATCTAGCAGCCTATATGCTCATGGCCCTAACGCTTGCGGCCATTGCAATAATCATCGAATTAATCGCATGGATTGGAATCTTTCGCGTTTCGACTTCATAGCCGAATTTGTAACCGACTAAGAAGCCCGATAAGCCTTCATTCAAGGTTTACGGGCATTCCTCTTTTTTTTATGAAAAAATGAGTGTTTTTATAGCAAATGTCAAAAAGGAAACTCTGGAGGGTTACTCTGGAATGCTCTATATTACTTAAGCACCCATCAAATTTGGGTTAGCTGCTGCTGTTTGTATCATAGCCGTAATCGGCATTCTACTGTCGTTGTGGAAGGTAATGAGGTCTCAAGGCTTTTATCGGAGCATGCGGATTTTCCTTGTGCTATCTCTAATCTGTTTGTTCATCGGATTCCTGTTCAATGCACTGTCATTCTATAATCTTCCAGCCGCAGCAGCGGTTGAGTAAATGCGGCTGTATAATCAGCCAATTTATGTGTTCTTCCTGCTGATACTGAGAGAATGTTTCACACCCTACTTTAGCTGAGCGATGCCCACAAAAGAAAACAGCCAAGATTAGTATAAGCTTTGTCGGGGGTTTTCTTTACCGAAGTTCAGGTGATAAAAGATGCAGCAACCTGCAAGGGACTCCCCACACATCCTGTGACCTGGGACATCATTTTGCGTCAATCGGGAAAACTGTATGCAGTTCCACCCTTCGAGTTGATATAAATAGCTACAATAAAGTCTTGAGGCAGTAAACTAGCTAATCTTAACTTGTCTAAGTCTTTAAACTTAAAACTCTAGCTTAGAGAGAGCATACAGCATATAGTATTATTGTTATAGTACAGCTATTATAGCTTCAGCAGGAAAAAAGAAGAAGTGAGCCTTTCGAGGAAGACTCACGTTCTTAATGAAGGGGAGGTAGCTCCCTTGCTTTGCTTGTATGCTGTTAGAAAATTGAATAGCGGAATCGCTACCAAAAAGGCTATACCAATACCGGCAAACGTAAGCCAAGGACTGTAGACTAATAGACTTAGGTCAGTTATCGGAATAAACACTGACCAAAGAACTCCACCTAAAACTTGTGCCAAAAGTGTAACACCTAACCAGAAGAATATGGACCATATACCTTTACTATCAGTTGTGAAAAGACTGGCAAGAAATCCAAAGACGGCGATAGCTGTTAAAACCGTTAAAATCCGCAAATCCGGGAAAGGTATCACTAGAAATATACAAATCACATTGATTGCAATTACTATCGCAAGACCCATTGTTAGCCCAAGGACAATTTGCTTTCTAAATGGCTTCATTAAAGTCGTATCCATTCTTAACACATCATACAGGTCCTATTGGGATACACCAAAAATTACAGCTAATCCACCAGAAACTCGTTGTGCGAAAAAAGCAGATGTGGTCAGTTAGCATCATCACGTAATTATAAGCATCCTGTGGAATCCAGATTTCGACATAAGTATAGGGTTGAACTCCTTGAGTGTCTCTTGCAGCGATAACTGCCATGGCTGTAGCCATTCCTACTAAAAATGGTCCAATGATTACACCAATACCACCTGTGCAATAGGCGACAATAGCAGTTATCAATGCTGCTGAAAACGCACCTGTATTCTGTATGATGGATATGTCAATAGCGTTAAGAAGAAAGTATACAGCGGGAGGACAATAGAGACCATATGGCGTCCACCCTGAAATTTGTGTGTATTCAACATACCAAAGCGGTTTCTCTGGTTTCAGGAGTTTTGAAAGGTAAAACCCAGTAAAGAGTTGTTGTGTTAGCTGCATCAACATGTCGAATTGTTCGTGTATGTAATAGTAAGTCATTGAAACCAGAAGAGATGCCACATCAGCATCGATGATACTTGGGAAGCCGAGAACTAACTTGTCTTTTACTTTTCCAATGTTCGCTGAGAAGCATGCAGCAAAGTAATGTTCAGTCGCAGGCATTCTTTGGATTACCGAATTGATATCGTTCCACGATATCAAATCTTCACCAATATGTAATCCCTGTTCAGAACCATGCCCAACGTAAAATAGTTCACCTATTGCTTTTCGACAGATTAGCATGAGAGTGGCCAACGAATCGACGTAAACCAATTTAGCGTTATTAACTTCCCCAACGAGTTTCTTTGCGGAGTTTCTGATTACTGCATCATTGCCAAATTGTATCACTAATGGGTCAGTAATAGGAATAGCATCACAACTGAACCATGTTTCAGCAGCGAACATAGAAAGAAGTATTGCTGTGAAAACCACTATGATAATAATTTGTTTATCTTTTTTAGAAAGAATTCTAAATTCTTAAACCCCCTTAGAAACTTAGCTCCCGTTACCAAGTTCAGTAGTGATTATACCTCAGAAATATAAAAGTGATTGTGTTCACAAAAAAGTCTCTGAAGAGAATACTTAAACACCATTCATTCGACTTTCAGGTTAGATGAGGGAAGTGCAGGTTTGCCATTGAAATCTTGTTCCGTACGAGTGCCCATACTGCTTCACCTTCAGTATATACTTCATAAGTCGACAATAAATAACTTAGTATCGCCCAGCTAAATTATGTGTTTATCGGAGTGCATGCCTTTTTCTTGTGGTTATATTCCTGGTGGTAATGGTTTACCGAACAGAAATGGCGTTTAATCTTCCCAATTATTCTAACTGGTGTGTTTCTAATTCTCGTTGTGATCTTGCCGACGCCTCTGACGACTGGAATCGTCTTGGATAGCGTCAACAATTACCTGGTCAAGCCTCTTCCACTTTCGATATATGGTGCTATTCTCATCGTATGGTATATTCTCTTAGTGCCTTTTATTGCATTATACCGGTTAGCAAATGAACGAGAAGGAAAGAACAAAACTTGGACATGGATTACTCTTCTCTCCTTCATTCTGTGGTTTGTAGCAGTGATGGTAATGGCGATGGTAGCCTTCATCCCCACAGCCATGATTTATGGCTTGGGCCTCAGTGTGGTCGCATGGATTCTTCTATTCATCTCAGGCAGCCAGATTAAGCTCCCGTTGACTCATGAGCCTTAAAACATCCGTAGCATCTATGATGACGTTACAAGCCTTTATTTTTTCGAAAACTAATTGGAGCCATCTTTATGGATTTACCTACAACACCAAAGTTCGAATAAATCAAGTGCCCGATAGACCCTGCGGTCAAGCAGATTGGTAGAAGTGCCCGAGAAAGATCGGGCACGTCCCTGTGTGGTCATCCCCCTATATCCCCGCAAGGGGGGTAACCCAGACAGAGGACGCTCGTCGGTGCCAGGTACCTCAGAAAAAAAACATTTGAGGTTCGGACAACGGGAAGAGGGATTTGGGATGGACAGGATTCGGGAGGGTTTCCCCGGGTGGGATAGATTTTTCAAGGCGCCCGGACATCCGATTCGCGTCCTTGGGTGCTTCCGGAGTCTGTGTTACTAAATAATACTTGTTGAAATGTTTATTTGCGTAGTTCCCATCACCGAAACTACGCATTTGCGTAGTTTTGGGAGTGAAAAGGATGTGAAACTGAAGAAAGAATTTGATTATTCCACGCGATTGCGGGCTTCCGATTAATCTTAAAAGGTTTACACTTTGTTGAACTCTTATACCGAGAAAGTTGGGGTTTTCGAGAGAAGGGCAAAGCATATCAGCGTCCGAACCGGGTGAGTAACAGGTATCGAGTACAAGTGGGTGGCTCTGTGACATTTAAACCATCAGTATTAGAAGAGCGGAGTGCATGGTTACTAATCAAACAGCTACTTGATGGTAGTATCGAGGAACTCCAGCCCATCCTGGATTCATCGACAGCCTTTGGATTTCGATACCCTGAAGCCGAAAAGACACTTGAAGTTGATGCAAAAGAGACGGTTAATCGCTTGGAGAGATTACGGCGGGCGGGGATTCTCGAAGGGGAACTCGTCGAATCGATCTTTACGTGTGGAGAGTGCGAATCACCAGATCTACATCCTCAGTATCAGTG
>JBHLPI010000041.1:0-16628 GCA_048939595.1 Promethearchaeota archaeon
GGTTTCTCGTGGATGGCGTCGTGATGATGAAACTAATGAGTCAAGGGAATGTTCGCATTCGCACCATTGAAATTGGTAAAATGCGTGGTACTAGCCACCAAATGAACCCCCTCCTTCTCATGATTGGAGATAAAGGGATTCAGGTCTCCGATTTACCCCCAATTCAATGACAACCAAAAGGAGGACTAGATGAAATCGAAACCGACGGGCTTAAATCTCTTCAAGCGAATACTCTCTTACGGGAAACATAAACTGGGTTTGGTGAATGCGTAGAATGGCACCTAGAAGCGGCCGATATATGTTCAAGGTTTCCATTATCGGAGATTATGCCGTGGGAAAAACTTCCTTAATCAAACGATATATGACCAATACCTTCGAAGAAAGCTATAAGGCGACTCTGGGTGCAGCAATTTCAACTTTTAAGACCACGGTAGCTAATTCTTCTATTTCACTTCAAGTATGGGATCTTGCCGGCCAAACCGCGTTTCAACGCATTCGTGTCCAATATCTCTTTGGAACAGATTTTGCACTCGTTGTATATGACATAACTCGAAAAGAGACACTTGAGTGTGTCAAAGACTGGGTAAAGGATGTTAAGCAAAGCGCACCTGATGTGTTGCTTTATCTTGTGGGTAACAAAATTGATTTGGAAGAGAATCGATTGGTATCCCCAGGTTCAGCTAAAAACGTTAGAAAAAGTTTGAATATGTTGGGATACCTTGAAACTTCTGCAAAAGATGGCACTAATGTCAACGAACTCTTTCAAAATATCTCTCAATTGCTTTATGACTACACAAAAAAGAATATTTAGAATAGGTGTTGAAACTCGTGACCCTGCCAGCAGAACTCATTGAATTCCTGAAACAGGAACAAGGCCAAACCCTCCTTGTTAAAGGAAAGTCTGGTACAGGTAAATCCACCTTTGTATTGTCTTTATTAGAAGAAATCGCGAAAACGATACCTGACAAATTTAGCGTTGGAAACTTCATCTATCTTTCAACACGGGTTGCCAGTTCTAGCCTTAAATCTCAGTTTGGCTGGGCTTTTGAGATGCTCCCTGAAAGGCAAATTGTTGATGCTACTCCTTCCCTAATGGGTGTCCCTGAATCTCCACTTGAATGTGGCGAATCTATAAACAATCGCCTCGTCTATTCAGATGAACTGACCTTCATTAGTGCCGTCAACGACCGACTTCGAAACCTTAGTTCACCGGTATGTATCATCGATTCATTTGATGCCATTATTGAGGCAGCTCAAGCTGATCCACAACGATTAACAAGTGCTTTAACTAATCTGGGCAGAATCCTTTGTGGAAAAATCATACTAGTTGTCGAAGGCATTGATGAGTCCCCGCTAGACCACATTGTCGATGGTATTGTTTGTGTGACTAAAGAACTCACTGAAGGACGCATGTGGCGAAGTTTACAGCTCATTAAATTACGTGGTACACGAATTCACCGAGGGATGCGTGGTTTCTCATTACGAGGAAATCGGTTCGCAATCTTACAATCGTATGATGAAGAGCAAGCTGTTCGTATCTCTGATTTCAAAGTCATTCCCCACTCAGGAGGACGATTTTCTTCAGGAATCGAGGCGTTAGATCATATCATTGGGGGATTCCGTCGTGGAAGCACCTTTTTCATCGATGTCTCCGAAGGCGTTTCAAATGAAGCAGTCAACAGCTTGATACTCAATATGATAGCAAACTTTCTAAAACAAGATAGTGGTGTTATCATCGTTCCCCCGAATAAGCTCAGCTTCCGCCGATTAAAAGCAGCTGCCCTCAAATATGGATTCGTGGATCAACTCAACACTCGACTGCGCTTTTTTGCAAGCGCGGCAACAAGCCTTGGTGTGTCCAGTGCCACGGGAGAGTTAGGAGAATCGTATTACAAGACTGTTGCTTTTCGTGAAAGTTCTGATCTTGAAAATGCTTGGAGTATGGTATTAGAAGAACTAAGAAACCAAGGATGCAAAGACCTACTCAGTGTAGTTGGTTTTGGTTGGCTGCACTCTTGGCTTGGTCCCGAAAATCTTCCACGCTGGGCAACTCGGATATCCAATGATACTGCAACTGAAAGTAACCTCGCAGTTACAGTTGGATATGGAAGTACTCCCGAGATAAACCAGCACCTTGCGGATTTAGCAGATATTCATGTAAAACTCGCGGTAAAACAAGGCGTTACAGTATTCCGCGGAATTAGCCCGATCACTCCTCAATATTGCTTGTATACTCATTTAGTGGAGGGTAAACCACAAATTGGCTTCCAAGAAATCGCATAAAGTGAAAATCCTATTAGCAGATGATTCCGAAACCTTCCTTCGGGCAGCACAGTTGCTACTCCGTGATTATGAAATCGAAACAGCTGCTGACGGTGAAGAGGCTCTTGAGAAACTCAAAGCTAGTCCACCAGATATCTTCTTCGTCGATTTAGTCCTTCCGAAAATAAGTGGAACCGAGCTGATTCGCCAAGTCACTGCAGAGTATCCAGAGATAGCTATCGTCGCTTTGACAGCTATCGATGATCATGAAACCGTTCAAGAAGTCATGGATATGGGAGCCAAGGATTACCTAATCAAAGGTGCCCTCTCTTCAAATACCTTTAAAGCCATCATCGAAAAACTCACAAAAAGTTCTGAAAAATAGCTCAAAGCCTATTTGAGATCCTCAATAGTGCGACCAGTTTTTTTCAGGTATTCTTCTATTGCGATATGTAAACCATCGGCTGCAAGATTTGAGCAGTGCATCTTGATTGGTGGCAGTCCTTCGAGGTTATCGGCGACATCATTTCGAGTGATTTGGTATGCTTCCTTGAGGGTTTTTCCCTTGGTGATTTCAGTGACCATACTTGAGGTCGCGATGGCAGCAGCACACCCAAAAGTTTTGAATGATACGTCGGTTATGATATCATCCTTGACTTTGATATAGATCCATATGAGGTCTCCACAGGTCGGATTACCAACTTTTCCAACAGCATCTGCATCTTCCATTTCGCCCATATTCCGAGGATTGGTGAAATGTTCTAAAACTTTTTCACTGTACATGTTTATTCATCTCCTTTACTAATTTCTAGGGTGATAGTGTTCATGTTCTTCACCCTCAAAGAGTTTATAGGGAACATCTTTCGAGAGCGGTGACATAGCCCGTAATTTTTCGATGATTGGGGGAATGACGTTCACGAATTGGTGGACTTGGGATAAGGTGTTTTCACGTCCTAAAGTGAGTTGAAGCGCCCCATGGGCTTCAGCTTCGGAGACACCCATACTCAGAAGACAATGTGAAGGCGCAAGCGTTTTCGATGTACAAGCTGAACTTGTAGCGACAAGAAATCCTTGGAAGCTTAAGTGCAGGGTGATAGCCTCGCCTTCAACATAGCTGAAGCGAATATTAGCGTTATTTGGAAGTCGTTCTGTTGGGTGCCCGTTCAGGTACGCTTCATCAACATTCTTGAGTACTCCATCAATCAGGGTGTCACGTAATTCCTTCAAATGTGTGATATATGCAGGGAGTTCTTTCATAGCAATTTCAGCCGCAGCACCCATTCCAACAATGCCAGGAACATTTTCAGACCCAGAACGGATTCCGTATTCTTGGCCCCCACCTAACAGTATTGGTTGTAATGCTATCCCCTTTCGGACATATAACGCGCCGACACCCTTGGGTCCGTACAAATCATTTGATGAAAAACTAAGCATAGAAATCCCAAGCGCCAAAACATCAACTGGGATTTGACCAACACTGGCCACAGCATCGACATGAAACGGAACATTGGCATCCTGAGCAATTTTTGCTATCTCAGCTATCGGCTGAATTGTGCCTACTTCATTGTTTGCATGTTGAATTGAAATGAGGATTGTCTTGTCAGTTATTGCGTCCTTAAGAGCGTTCAAATCCACTACGCCATACTCGTCAACCGGGATCTGAGTATATTCGAAACCTTGCTTGCTAAGAAATTTTGTGGTGTTGATTATACTTAGATGTTCCATCTGTGAAATAATGATATGGTTACCGTCTCGTTTGTGCCGATTAGCATATCCTTGTAAAGCGAGATTATTTGCTTCGGTCGCTCCACTCGTGAAAATGATTTTATCTTTCGCATCAGCACCGATGAGCTGACTTACTTGGACACGAGCATTCGCAATTGCCTTGGCGGATTGCTGCCCTGCCTTATGGACAGAAGAAGGATTTCCATAATAAGTGCGGAAATAAGGTTTCATAACTTGAAGTACCCGTTGATCCACTGGTACACCCGCACTGTGATTGAAATTCGCTTGTTTTGCCAATTACCTCATCTCCCTATTTCTTCGCCTATCTCCCTAGAAGGTTAATACAGCATCCGCTTCTAACGCCAAATCGTTTAAGGTGGCAGAACCAACTATACCACATTCTTCAACATAGCCTCCACGATCAAGACCCAGTAACTGGGTGCTTTGATCACAGGCAACAAGCTTGACACCGGCCTCGATTGCCTGATTAATGATCTCACTAAGAGGAGGAAAGTTACCCATCTGGATTTTTTCTGCTTCACCCTTCTTGATAACAGAGACGCCTTTAATCACGAAATAGATTGTAGCATCAATATCCATGTTTCGGGCAGTTGTTGCTAGCACAAAAGGCGCATAAAGACGATGTGGTTCATCTATGCCACTCGTGACAACATACAATATTTTTTTCGCCAAAATCTTTCACCTTTCTGTCTTTTGAATCAGGAACCGCAGATAATCATCACAATGTTCAATGTTCAGAACAGTATTTCCTGTTCGTTTTGCCCAACGAGTAATATCTTCTTCTGATGCTGGGTCGTCGGCTAGCACTTCAACGATTTCCTTTGGTTTCGCTTCTAGCACAGCTTGCCGGGTTTTGTATACAGGGATTGGGCAATACAAGCCCCGAGCATCAATATGATGGTGGATTTCAATATCACTGATATCTGTTTTTTCTGGCATTCCGTTGCGCCTCCAGAATCACATGGCGCCTTAACAGTGTTAAGATGATTAGGGGGGTATCCAACCTGCTATATAAGCTTGACCCAATCACTAACTTGTTGTCTAAATTCAGCAATGTAACGCAAAAAGACGGTGAGGCGTAACGCTAAAATGCCATGTTAGAATCACCCTATTAGGGGATTTCCATGACCTCGGCATCGAAATCGAAGGGCAAACGAAAAGCGACTCCCGCCTCTGTATCAACTGACGATCTTGATATGGCTCCAGGCTTGAAACAGGAAGTAATGGAGGAACTTAAACAGCTCTTCATGAAAGGAGAGCTCCCTGAGGCTAAACGTCGCGATAATATTGTAATGACGCGATTATGGGATAGTGATTTGCGAATTGTTGACGCGTTAATTGCGTTAGAGATCTTCAAGAGCCGAAGTGAAGCTGTGGCCTTTCTAACCCATGAGGGAATTCAAGCAAAAAGTGATTTAGTTGATACGATCCTTCCTGCCATTGAGCGCATTGAGGAAATCAAGCGTCAAACTCGAGAGCAAGCGGTTACAGCCCTTCACAAATCTCGACAAAAGGAGTAGCGTCTTCTCTTCAAGCGTGGTTTCTGTTTTTCGTGCGTGGCGAAGCGCTTTATAAATTAATGTTAATTGTTTTTCTAATCAAGATTCATTTATGGTGTGATTATCATGACGGAGCTTTCTTTTTTATCAGAAGTAGAACGCAAATTCCAGGCTGAAGCCCGTGAGTTTGTCCGAAAAACCTTAGCTCCTGTCGCTGAAGATATCGAGCAGGGCAAGGTCGAAGCCTGGGACATTATTCGGAAATTTGGAAAAGCGGGATACCTTGGTGCCCGGTATCCCGTTGAGTATGGCGGAATTGCTAAAGGGCTCATGTATGAGGTTCTTGTAACCGAGGAGATCTGTGCTGTTCATGCCGGTTTTGATATGGCACGTGTTGCCTCTTGCATTCTGTTCGCACATCCAGTCTTTGAGTTCGGGACTGAAGAACAGAAAAAGAAGTATCTAACTCCTGTCGCCCAAGGGAAGAAAATTGGGGCTTTAGGCATCACCGAACCTAATGTGGGAAGTGATGTTGCTGGAACAGAGACAAGGGCAGAAAAACGAGGGAACACATATGCCATCAATGGTGAGAAACGCTTCATCACAAATGGCCCTGTTGCCGATTATTTGTTATGTTATTCAGTGACAGATCCCAAAGTGAAAGCTAAACAAGGGATGACAGCTTTTATTGTGGAAACTAAATCGAAGGGCTTTGAGGTGGTCGAGGAGTATGAACTCCTTGGAATGCATGGTGCCCATGTCGGTCACCTCGCCTTAACAGATGTCGAAGTGCCTGAGGAAAATATTCTGGGAGAATTGAATGGTGGATTTCGTGTTGTGATGGCTGGTCTCGATGCGGAACGGACAATTCTTGCAGCGGAGATGAATGGTGTGGCACGAGCTGCCATGGAGGAAGCGGTGCATTATAGTAATCACCGAGTTCAGTTCCGTCGAAAGATTCGAGAGTTTGAAGGTGTTAGTTTCAAAATCGCAGATATGGCTGTAAATCTTGAAGCCGCGCGGTTACTTACTTTCAAAGCTGCCCGTATGATAGATGCAGGAAAACATGCAACTAAGGATGCGGCGATTGCCAAATTGTATGCTTGTGAAAAAGCCATTGAAACGGCTACTGATGCACTCCAAGTGCTTGGTGGAATTGGATATACAAAGCAACGTCCGGTTGAACGGTTTCTCCGTGATGCTCGGTTAATGACTATCGGTGGAGGGACTGCAGAGATACTTCGATATCTCATTCAGCGCGAAATCTTTCGTGAATACGATCTGTAAAAGGACCTGTTGTCAGGAAGACAGTAACTTAAAATAGCCCACAGACCTGCTGCCTTTTCGAATTGAGGAGAGTTCTTTGAGCCGCATTATAAGAGAAGATGCCCTAGGTTATTGGCAACGCATTCGCCAATTTACACCAAATGCTCAAAAGCTCATCATTGCCAATGTACTCCGAGCTTTTGGGTGGGGTATTGCTCAAACGCTCTTCAATCTGTACCTTCTCAGCCTAGGCTACAATAACGCCTTTGTTGGCAGCTTGATGTCCATTAATGCCTTCACAATGGCTCTCTGCTCTTTGATTATGGGACCTGTGGTATCGCGATTTGGGACTAAACGATCGCTCATACTAGCAGCTTTCATCATGTTTGGAGCCTCAACCAGCCAAGTAGTATTTCCAATAGCCACTATCCTACATATAGCCGCTGTATTTAGTGGACTTGGATCAGCAATGCTGAATGTCGCCTTTGGACCCTTCATGACCAAGTTTAGTACACCCTATGAACGAACCCACCTGTTTGGCACCTCCCAATCTGCAACTATTCTTAGCTCCTTCTTTGCGAATACCCTAGCAGGCTTTCTACCAGGTCTATTCGCCATAACCTTCGGATTTCCAATTGATAGCGCCATCTCATTCCAATGGGCCCTTCTTGTTCAGATTATCCCATTTTCACTAGGATTTATTCCGCTCCTCCTAATTCGTGAAAAAGATCAATTTCCAATTTTAGACCCCCGAAATGACACTGTAGAAATTGAGCCAGTTGAGAAAAAGGAAATCAAAAAACTCCTCCTGAAGTTTGGGATTGTTAATGCGTTCATTGGTCTAGGTGCAGGCTTTGTAATTCCTTATCTGAATATCTTTTTCTGGGAATTTTATAACCTTCCCACATTCATGGTGGGCCTAGTACAGGGCTTAGGCTCTCTCTCCGTTGCAGCAGGTGTTTTTCTATCACCGGTCCTCTCAACTAGAATCGGAAAAGTCAAAACTGTTCTTGTAACCCAAAGCCTCTCACTGCCTTTCCTCTTCTTCATTGCCGTCATCATCAATCCCTATGTTGCAATCACCAGCTACATCTTTCGCGTAGTTCTCATGAACGCTAGTGGACCCGTGGATAACGCGTTACGGATGGAATTAACTCCGGAATCTTATCGTCCACACATGAGCGCCGTATCAAGTTTTGCTTGGAACTTTCCTTGGGCATTTAGCACCTTAGTAACTGGTCCGCTATTTGACCAAGGACTGTATCTCATCCCCTTCTGGTTTACGCTAACAAGTTATTCAGCTTCAACCGTGATTTACGCGGCGTTCTTTTGGAATATCGAAAAACGCCAGAAAAAACGAGAAAGTCCCGTAAGTGTAATTGTTGAAAAAAAAGGGTGAAACCAGACGTAGTAAGGATCAATTAACCTTGAAATCCTGTAAACGATAGCATTAAATTTCTGAAGATAGTAGGTGAAAAGGTTTATATATGTAGACCACTACATAGCTAAGTAGAGCTCTACATAAGTAGGTGACTACATAATGGCATTCTGTGGCAGAGGTCGCATCAACACAAGTGAAGGCAGCATTAGTCAAGTTGAGCTCATCATTCTCGCCCTACTAAACCGAGGACCTGCACACGGCTACCGTGTACTCCAAGGATTACAGGGAAAACTTGGCGGTTGGCGCCTGAAAAGCGGGACAATTTATCCCGCCCTCCATAGAATGGCTGAAAAAAACCTTGTTGAGAGCGAGCACGTGAGCCAAACGGATCGACCTGATGCTGTTGAGTACCAATTGACACCGAAGGGCAAGAGGGTCCTCGATGAGGCGCTTCGGAATCTTCGGTCAGGGTTTAAAGTGCAAGATCATTTCTGGCGATTCATTGGAACCAGCATCAATGGGAAAGCCCAAGATGATCTACTAGAGTGGAGTATGCGTGAACAGAGCCCGGCTGCTTTCATGGCGATGAAGATGCAATGTGATTATAAACCGGGGCATTGTACGCCACGCCATCTCCAATTTCTGAAACAATACCGGGAGTATCTTAAACGCGAACTCAAATGGGTTGAAAAAAAACTTACTAATTTGAAGAGCTCTGAAGAACCAGAATAGAGGTGAATCAGCTATGTGTGGAACAAAAGAACATGCCTTTGGATTCAGTGCGATGGCTCCGTTCATGAGTCATATGTGCTGTGGTCCAGGATATGAGCCCAGCAAGGAAGCCCAAATCAAGAGCTTAGAAGCAATGAAAGCTCGTCTTAAAGACTACATTAACCACATTGACGAACGGATAACTGAGCTTGAAAAAGAAGAGAAAAAATAAGAAGCACATAGAAATCTCGGGGCCCATTACAAATTGCGACGTCGCATCTTCTTTTTTCTTATACCTTCACAATCTTTTATTAGGCAAACTACATCGCTGGATGCAGTACGCCACTTTATTTAGAAGACGGATACTGGTCCGTGACCGTTTTTCGTAGTTCTGGAGGAACCACCTATTGAATCTCACCCACGGAATTAGCTCGGAGGCATCTGCTTATATGAAACGGGTTCGAGAGTTCACTCCAGATGCCCGAAAAATCATTATTAGCCAGGCAGTTAGCCGTCTTGGTTTTGGCATCTATCAAGCCATCTTCAACCTATACCTTCTTTCCATCGGGTTTTCGACAACATTTGTAGCAGGACTCCTTTCACTTGGGCTTTTTACAATGGCTATAGGGGCTTTAATATCCGGTCCATACACCTCGCGAATTGGCGAAAAATACGCTCTGATTCTTTCAGGAGTCATTATGGCTATCGCGGCTTCTATGCTCATCGTTTTTCCAGTCCCAAGTATTCTCATCATGATGATCGTACTTTTCTACTTCGGAAATAGTCTCTCCATTACCTCTTATAGTCCCTTGGTAGCCCGAAGTAGCACCTCTTTTGAGCGAACCTATTTATTTGGGACCTCCCAGGCAACTCGAATCGGTACAAGCTTCATTGGGAGTCTGCTTGGTGGTTTTTTTCCAGGAATTTTTGCATTACTGCTAGTTGTGCCAATCGATAGCCCCGTTACTTTCCAGATTACATTGATTATCTGGGTGATAGCGAGCATTATGGGGATAATTCCTTTACTTGGTCTAAAGGACACAAATAACTCAGCAGAGCATATGACAAATAATCTCGTTAACCGTAATATTCCATCTAAACTTGAACCAACTGGACGAGTTAGCATCGTAGCCCGATTTGTGATTTGCAGTATCTTAATAGGGTTGGGTGCGGGACTGATTGTTCCTCTAATTAATGTGTTCTTCTGGGAATTTTATGAGCTTCCGACATATTTAGTCGGGCTGATAATCGGTCTTGGGCAAGCTACAATGGCAACCGGTGTTCTTTTATCTCCAATTCTGGCTACGCGGATCGGGAAGGTTCCATCAGTTGTACTCACTCAAGTCCTTTCCCTCCCTTTCATAATTCTACTTGCAGTAGTTATCAATCCGATTGTTGCCGTTGCTAGTTATCTGCTCCGTGGAGCTCTAATGAATGCTGCAATGCCAATAGGCCAAACCCTACGAATGGAGTTAGTACCAACTAGTTGGAGACCAAATCTTCAGGCACTTAACAGTTCAGCAATGAGTTTCGGGAGAGCAACCAGTGTTCAGTTTGCAGGTCAGCTCTTTGACCAAGGACTCTATCTCATTCCCTTCTGGTTAACCCTTGGGTTTTATGGCCTACAAACCTTTCTCTATTCTCTCTTTTTCTGGAATGCAGAAAAACACAGGGACATAGATTTGGAGAATTCAACCCGGTTTCAACCAGAAGAATTTAATGAGAAATAATTTCCCAAAACTGAGACTTTATTAAGGGGAAGCCATTACGAAACATTGAATGGTCATGTATTCGGCGGGAGATTAGATCATGCCATCATGGAAATCCACCATTACGTTAATGCTTTTGCTAGTTTTGACATTTCCTGCTTTGACTAGTCTGGCAACACCACTATTTCCAAATGCTCTAAATAGTACCAAAACAATTGAGGCATTAGAACGAACCTATCCCGAGTCTAATTCGTTTTCTCCAACAGAGAAAGAAATTCCGGTTCCAGATGTCCCTTGGTTTAATACCTCCTGGGATTATCGAAAAGCCCATGTTATTGAAGGATCAACCTATGGAGCACTAACCAATTATCAGCTTCGATTTGAGGTGCACCGTAGCCCTGGAATTGATTCCGGTGCTACCGTCTACTGCAGTTATAATTGTATAATGACTTTTCAAGATCTTCGATTTACTGAGAGTGATGGTGTTACTTTATGCAGTTATTGGATTGAGGAGATTATCACTTCTCCAGAAAGGATTGCATACGTGTGGGTGAAAATTCCTTTTATCCCCGCTTATCCCGGTAATACTTCTATCTTTCTATATTACGGGTATAGCCACGCATTAAGTATTAGTGATATTGATGCAACTTTTGATGCCGCCTGTGATATGGAAGAAGGGAATCTTAGTGATTGGGATGGCAGTTGGGGAACCGCTACACATTCAGCCTCTGGGCTCTATGCACATAGTGGGTCATATAGCCTAGCAATGACTCCAGCCTCAGGCTTACCGAATTCCTCAGGTCGCTTTTTAGATGTATCGATTTTTGATAACTATCACGCGTATCGAGTCTGGTTTTATGATACGGGTACAACTACATTATGGAAATCAACTAACGCGATTCTTTCTGATGGTCCAACCGATAATTACAAAGTCTAC
The DNA here is from genome assembly GCA_048939595.1 of Promethearchaeota archaeon. Taxonomy (GTDB): domain Archaea; phylum Asgardarchaeota; class Hermodarchaeia; order Hermodarchaeales; family Hermodarchaeaceae; genus Hermodarchaeum. Next base: position 11,512 of record JBHLPI010000041.1, read on the forward strand.
CTAGGCTGCGCGGGTCATGAAGCGAATTTTTCTTACTGGGATGGTAGCACATGGATGGAATCAAATATTCCTCGAAGCACAGGATTCCACTATTATGAGTTTCGACACCTTGATATGACAACTTTTCTTTATGTCGATGAGCACTTAATCCATACGAGTATACGACTTAATGAACCATCTTTGGATCAATTTCGGGTGTATATATACCGTGGATACCCAGAAGCTAGCTATTTTGATGACCTAATTGTTCGAAAATGGGTGACGCCTGAACCTATACATTTAGGATGGATTCTTACTGAGCTGCTATCCCTCCGATGGGAAGACGCTCCATCAAATCAAATAATTTATTTTAACAACCATTTTGTATATGATTTGAATGCTACTCCGGAAGCACTAGTTGACACTTGGGAAATCAATGATACGATCAATTTCGCCATAAATAGCCATGGCACTATAACAAATAACACCTATCTTTTTCCTGGCATTTATGGGATCTATGTCCGCGTTAACAGCACCAAAGGAGACCTTCTTGACGCGGCCTTCGCGGTACTAGTGATAGAACAGCCCATACAATCAGATTGGACAGTCTTAGTATATTTAGATGGAGATAATGATCTCGAAGAATTCGCATTTGACGATTTGAATTCGATGGAAACAATTGGATCGACACCAGATGTCAAAATTATTGTCTTGGTGGATTTCCGGTATGGGGCAGATGCACCCTTTTCTGGTGCTCGATGTTATGAACTCACTCAGGACGCCGATCTGAACACGATTGCCTCCTCCCAACTTATTACAACCCTACCATCTGAACCTGACATGGGTGATTGGCAAGTGCTTCGTGATTTCATTGTTATCGGACAAGCATATGCACCGGCTGACCATTATTTACTAGTTCTTTGGGATCATGGAGCTGGTGCTTTTGGCGTATGTGCTGACGATACTAGCAATGATCGATTATCGATTCCTGAAATCCATCAAGCGCTAAGTGGTCCTCAAGTCCAACATCTAGATATCGTTGCATTTGATGCTTGCCTGATGGGACAACTTGAGGTGGCTTATGAAATCCGATATACCACGGATTTAGTGCTATTTTCCGAGGAAAGCATTCCATTGACTGGTTTCCCTTACGAAGACATTCTTCTGAACCTTACAACCTATCCTGAGTCGACACCCAAAGCTCTAGCATCAAGCATGGTCTACTACTACATCACTGCCTATGACGTGGGAGGCCGTTACTATGACCCAATGTATAATGACATATGTCTTTCCGCCATCGAAACCTCCCATCTTTTTTCGGTTACCCAGGCCCTCGACCAACTTGCCCAATATTTAGTAGGAATTGTTTCAAATGCCGATTCATATGAAACCATTTCAATTGCCAGAGCAAGTAGTCAGGGTTTTACGTGGGCGAATTTTATCGATCTTTATTCCTTTGCTTCAAGGTTGGAGATAGAGTTAGCCAATCCTTCATGGCCCTATAACCTTGCCTTAAGTCTCTATGAGGCAATTGATAATGCAGTGTATGAGGAGCTGCATCTTGCAGGAGTTGCTGACGCACATGGATTGGGGGCTGTATTTGGATCCTATGGAACCTACCAACTTGCCCTAGCAGATAATACGGAATGGGATGAGTTCATGGAGGCTTTCATTGATATAGGCTCCTCCTTAAGTAATGCAATACCACTAACTGAGAACATTGGTTATCTTGGACCCCCAACGCTCCATTGTGGTTATCTTGATGGACCATATGACTCAGTGTACTTTGTGTTTACAGCACAAGAAACAGGTATGTATACCTTCACTTTAGATGCAGCCTGGTCACAGTACACCTCGGATTTCGACTTATACATCTACGATGACCATGGGACGGAGCTTGCTGAATCTATTAGTCCTTCTTCATCTGAATCAATTGCCATCTACCTCTCAGCCGCCAATACCTACTATGTCGAAGCCTATTCCTACGATAGTGGCGAGGGAGGTATAGGTGTGTTCTACCTCAACATGTATGCACCATCAGGACCGGGTCCTGGTCCCTTTCCAATCTTTCCCCTAATTCTCTTCATTTTCATTGGAATCAGCATCTTCTTTACGCTCGTAGGTGGCGTTATTGTTGCTGTTTACTATTTCCAGCGACGTCCAAGTACCACACCGCCTACACCTCCCCCCCGATACACTAGCCCTACTCGAACATCACCACCCATCCGTGATGTCCAAGATACTGCGAAATTCTGTGCATACTGCGGGGCCATGGTGCCTTATGGAGCACGATATTGTCCAATCTGCGGCGCCTCCCTTATCTGAAGCAGACACATCGTCACTAGTAGCCCTTCTTGTAAGCCGACAAACTGAGCAAATAGGTACAAAAACTTACCAAAAATCAGAGTCGCAGTGCGGTTCTTTTGCACACCAGTTGCCGACTTTAAGTAGGGTCTTGTGACACTCGTCCTGACCGACAATGCGTGGCTGGATCCTCGATGTGACTCCCCGGTCTGACCACTTGGTCCTGTGGTTACGCACGGCAACGGAATGTGTCCCATTAGATGTGCCCTATCAGCCACGGTTCTACTTACACGCACCGGGCGTCCAATTCGAGGACTATGCGCCGCTGTTTGAGAGCCATCCCCTCATAAGCGCTGTGGCTCCTGAATTTCATCGGCTGCAGCTGCGGAGCCCACGACGTCCGGTTCTCGGCGTAACAGTCTCCTCCTGCACCCAACTCCCCCGTGTCGTCCGCGAGATCAAAACTCTAGCCGTCCCCCGTTTTCGCGTCTTCAACGGCGATCTCTCAGCTACGCAGCTGTGGTACCTAGAACAGCGGCGCTACCCCTTCGAACAGGTGGAGGTCCACACCGACCAGTCAGGGACCCGCGCAACCCAAATCGACTCCTGCGACTCCCGCTTGGCCCTGGACTATGATCTTCCTCCCTTTGATACCGTCGACCTCCACCTAGCGGGGGAGGACCTGTTTTGTGCAACTAGTTCCAAGGGCGATACCATTCAGACCACAGAGCCTATGATGCTCCAAGATTGGATCACCACTCAAAACCCTGATATCATCTTCACCGAAGACGGAGATGCCCGCATCTTCCCTACCTTGATTCAACGCGTTCAAGAGGCAGGAATGTTACAACAGTTCTCATTGAATCGTGACCAAACCCCACACGTGTTCAGTGATACAACACTGCCAGCAGGACGGGCCGTATTCCGGTATGGGACACCAGTCTTCTATCGTCCCCACCCATTTCACCTGCGCGGCCGTTTGCACTTGGACCGGTCGCATATGACCTTCGGCTCCTTCGATGGCCTCATCGAAGCTAGTCGACTCACCGCCTTTCCACCCCAACGCATGGCCCGAAGTAGCCCCGGGACAGGCATCAACTTACTCCAAATGCAAGAGGCCCTCAACCGTGGCGTCCTGATTCCCGAAACCAAAGCGGACCCTGAACAGTACAAGACCGGTCTGGAGCTTCTCAACGCCGATCGTGGAGGACATGTCATCACCCCCCGTGTCGGCGTGTTCAGTGATGTAGGTGAACTGGACTTCTTGTCCATGTATCCTGCCTTAATGATTAAATACAACATCTCGCCGGAAGCTCTGTTCTGTGACTGTTGCCCTGATGATGCAACTGTCGTTCCCGAGCTAGGGTATTGGCTGTGTCGACGTCAGCCAGGCATTGTTCCCACCTTTCTCAAACCGATTCTCGAAAAACGCACCTACTATAAACGACGTCGTTTTGATAATCCAGTATATGAAGCCCGCCAATCAGCACTGAAATGGCTGCTTGTAGTGTGTTTAGATTCTGATGAGATAGTACCAGTGAAAATCAATGGTGAAGTGCAACTAGTTAAGATAGGAAAGTATGTCGACCAATATGTTACATCAACCAGCGTACAACCCTGTAATGCTGACATCCAAGTAGTCGGACTAGACGAGCAGTATAAAGCAACCTTTGTTCCGGTAAAGCGGTTCTTCAAGCTTAATGCGCCAAGCACTCTTCTTAAAGTCAAGTTGGAGGGAGGCCGAGAGATTACCCTCACCCCTGACCACCCATCCTATGTCCTTGATAATGGCAAATTAGTCGTCAGAGAAACTCGACACCTCAGATGCGGTGATTTCTTACCAGTGCTACTCTCCGCTCCCTCAGGCTCGAACCAGTATCAATTCGACTTCATTGAAATTCTTCTTAACACACATTCAGAGAACACCTTAGATGCATGGAGAGTCCGTGGTTCAGTCGTAGGAAAAGCCATCACGGAGCATCGAAGCAAAATAGCGTCTGCACTGTCTCAAGGTAATCACACTTCTCAGGCGTTGAACCAGTGGCAAAGAGAAGGTTACATTCCCCTTAGGTATTTCAAGTTGCTTCAACTCTCTGTAGAAGAGCATCAACAACTGCAAATAGGACGAGGACGACGAAAAGGCGGACTAGTTCAATGGATTCCAGCCACAGTACCGCTTGATGACAATCTAGCGTTCCTCTTAGGATTCTTTGTAGGAGATGGAAGTGCAATCAGCAATATGATTCGACTTGATGTCAACTCAGAAGATGCGACTCTTCTCAAGAAACTCGAACAAACCATTTCAACAATTTTTGGCATTGACGGACAGACCCGTAAGGAAGCACAAGCAAAAATGTGCGTGGTACAAATCAATAGCATCGCGCTCGTCGAACTATTCGAAAAAGCATTCTTGATTGGAGCCACCGCACAGCGAGGGCGACTTCAGATACCACCCTACATCCTTAATGCGCAGAGAGAAATTCGATACGCGTTTCTTGCAGGACTAATTGCAAGCGATGGGGTCATCGACAAAACGCGAAATGTGATTCGAATAAGCACAAACAGTGAGATGCTACTCAACCAACTAGGCTATTTGGCATTGACCATGAACATTGATTTTCTGTTAAACCGATCAAAGAGGAAAGGAGTAGCACATGTCTTTCGAGTCACTGGAAAACGAAGTTTGACTGACATTCAAGCCAACTGTTTCATGAAGAAAAAACATGTACAAGTCCTACGTAGTAAAAGCGACAGCAAACACCCACATTCGCGAATTCGAGGAGTTCCTGTGCAAGGAACCCGTTTACGACAACTTGCTCGGAAATATCGAAAGG